>CALXQT010000029.1 GCA_944390835.1 uncultured Alphaproteobacteria bacterium
TATTATAATTAAGGGTATTAAAAGTATGTCTATGAAAATTCGCAATATTGCGATTATTGCACACGTTGATCACGGAAAAACAACGCTTGTAGATAATATGTTAAAGCAAGCCGGAACGTTTCGCGAAAACGAACGCGTTGCAGAACGCGTAATGGATAGCGGTGATATTGAACGTGAGCGCGGAATAACTATATCTGCAAAGCCAACTTCTATTCAATGGGGTGAATATAAAATTAATATTGTTGACACTCCGGGGCATGCGGATTTCGGCGGTGAAGTAGAACGTATTTTGTCCATGGTAGATGGGGTCGTGTTATTAGTTGATGCTGCAGAAGGACCACTACCACAAACAAAATTTGTTTTATCAAAAGCATTAAAGTTAGGCTTACGTCCAATTGTGTGTATAAACAAAGTAGACCGCAATGATGCGCGACCAGAAGAAGTTTTAACAGAAACGTTTGATTTATTTGATAAACTAGGTGCAACTGATTCGCAATTAGACTTCCCTTATTTATATGCAGTTGGACGCGATGGTTGGGCAGTTCGTAATTTAAATGACGAACACAAAGATTTAACGCCTTTATTCCAGTTGATAGTTGACCATGTACCTGCACCAGATTGCAATGGTACCCGTTGTCAAATTGATGCACCTTTTTCTATGTTGGCAACAACTCTGGAAGCAGATCCATATGTCGGCAGAATTTTAACTGGGAAAATTGAATCTGGTGCAGTACGCGTTGGTCAAACGGTTAAAGCAATAAACATGAAAGGCGAATTTATAGAAAACGCCAAAATAACAAAAATCATTGAGCATCGGGGAATTGAAAAAGTATCTTTAGAATCTGCATCCGCAGGTGATATTGTAGTGGTAGCAGGTTTCTCAAAAGCAACTGTGGCAGATACCTTATGCGCACCAGAGGTAACAGAACCTATTCCGGCAATGCCTATTGACCCTCCTACCCTAACGATGACATTCTTTGTTAACAC
Source organism: uncultured Alphaproteobacteria bacterium (assembly GCA_944390835.1). GTDB lineage: Bacteria > Pseudomonadota > Alphaproteobacteria > Rs-D84 > Rs-D84 > Enterousia. The sequence goes on from CALXQT010000029.1 coordinate 988, forward strand.
GTCACCGCTGGCTGGAAAATCCGGCAAAAAATTAACATCACGTATGATCGGCGAGCGTTTATTCAAAGAAGCCGAAACAAACATTGCGCTACGAGTTACACAAAGTGCCAATAACGAATCTTTTGAAGTATCTGGACGTGGTGAATTACAACTTGGTATTCTAATAGAAACAATGCGGCGTGAGGGATTTGAGTTAAGCGTTTCTCGTCCACGCGTTGTGATGCAAGACGGACCAAACGGTGAAAAACTGGAACCAATTGAAGAAGTCGTTATTGACGTTGACGATGAATTCAGTGGTGTTGTCATTGAAAAAATGACAAAGCGTAAAGCAACCATCTCGGAAATGAAATCTTCTGGTAACGGGAAAACACGTATTGTGTTCTCTGCACCCTCTCGTGGTCTGATTGGATATTTATCAGAATTTCGTACAGATACACGGGGTACAGGTGTTATGAATCGAGTATTTTCTGGATATGAAGAATATCGCGGTCCGATAATGCAATATCGTCCTGGCGTATTAGTATCAATGGAAAATGGTATTACTTCCACATATGCATTGCACAACTTAGAACCACGTGGTGTATTATTTGTTGGTCCACAAACAGAAGTGTATTCTGGTATGATAATTGGTGAACATAGTAAAGAAAATGATTTAGAGGTAAATCCAGTAAAAGGTAAAGAATTAACCAATGTGCGATCTGTTACTGCTGACGAAAAGTTATTCTTGGCGCCGCCACGAAAAATATCTCTAGAAGAAGCATTGTCTTATATCCAAGACGATGAACTAGTCGAAGTAACGCCGGCAACGATTCGTTTGCGCAAGAAAGAGCTAGACAGTAATATAAGAAAAAAGACCCGAAAAAACGTTGAAATCTAAACGCTTATTTTTAATTGCAGGATATAACACGCAAGACAAAGTTGATGCGTCATTAATCTATATGCTTAAACAGTTTAAACTGTTTGGTGATATTATTCTAGTAATAGATAGCAATATACCTGCCTCAGAATTAAACAAAATTTCGCAATACGTATTATATTCTTTTGCTACACGACATGGTGAATATGATTTTGGATCTTACAAACGAGGATATGAATACGCTAAAAAAAATAATTTATTATCACAATATGATTACGTCTACTTAGTAAACGATTCTGTGTATGGCCCTATTCTTCCCATGGAGCCAATCTTTGAAAAGATCGAAAATTTTAAAACGGAAGCATTCGGCTTAGTATGTAACCCACATAAAGATCATCCCCATATTCAGTCATGGTTTATAGGTATGCGCCAAACTGTATTCCTATCAGAATGGTTTGACACATTCATAACTTCTGTTACCTTACAAAAAAGCAAGGGAGCAATCACGCGACTTTATGAGCAAGGTTTTTCCAAAAAACTTACTGAAAAAGGAATTGCGTGGCGTTGTATATACTCTATTTCTGGACGCGGAATCTATAACAAAATAAAAAAATTATATAAAAAAGGAATACCCTTTATTAAGAAGAGTGCCTTTACACGTCATAACGGCGCTTTAGGTATGCAAATTAACTACATATTAAACCATATATCCCCTACCGCACGTGACGCTATTATAGCTGGCGCAAAAGATACATTTGGTAAGCAACATATACAATGGATTTTAACTCGCAATCCCATTAAAATAATATATAGAAACATAAAACATTTTGTACAAAAACTTAGTACCGAGGGACTATGAAAAAAGAACACAATAAACATGTAAAAAAAATTGCAGCTATCACCATGGCGCGAAATGATGAATTTTTTCTGTCGCGCTGGATAAAGTATTACGGTAATGAAATCGGGACAGAGAATTTATATATTTATCTTGATGGTGAAGACCAGCATATACCAACTAATGCAGATAACGCACATATAACAAAATTCCCTCACACAAACATGTCTCGTACAGAGGGTGACAAATATCGTATAGAAAAACTATCAAATCTAGCTAAAGAACTATTGAAGTCTTATGACATAGTTATCGGGTGTGATTGTGATGAATTTTTAATTGTAGATCCTGCACAAGATAAATCGTTAGTGGAATATTTGTCTGAATTAAACATTAAAACGACTGTTTCTGGTCTTGGGTTAGATATCGGTCAAAATATAAATATAGAAAAAATATTAAACACAGACAAACCGCTACTAGAACAACGTAGTTATGCTCTATTATCAACCAGATATACCAAACCCGTCGTTATAAACAAACCAGTTAGTTGGGGCAGCGGTTTTCATAGCGTACGGGGGCACAATTTCCACATCGACAAAAATTTATATCTATTACACTTTGGGGCGGTTGATATGCAAATGCTATTAGACAAGGCCGCTTCTCGTGGTCCAGATTGGATCAACCATTTACGCCGTCGTGGCAACGGAACAATAAATGCGGTCAGCGGTTTACCTGCCCATGATGAAAAATGGTTAAAAATTGCAAGAATCATTCAAACATACGCGCGTCCAGTTTATGCACTTGATAAACCAGGAATGTTCGGGTTAAAACGTGTTGTTAAGATTCCTGCCAGGTTTAAAAAATCAAACGTATGATTTTATTAATTTTATAATTTGTTTTGAAATTTCTTTTGTATCAAAACGAGTTAATCCATCATAAGCAATTTTTTTCATTTTTTTAGTTGGTACTTTATTATTAAGTACCGCATCCATACATTCTGACAACGCATTCGCGTCACCAGGTGTAAACAACAAACCGCCTTTTCCATCATATAAAATCTCACGCGGCCCATTTCTGCAATCAGACGAGATGTTCAAAGTGTTAAGTGCTGCGGCTTCAACTAAAACTGTTGGCAGTCCTTCGCTTTTACTGGACAAAATATTTGCAATCGCACCATGTATATACCCAAAAGGATTAGACATCGCGCCAGTAAAAATAATATTTTTTGCAGCAGATAAATTTTCTGCAAATTGTTGGTAACGCAAACGAAAACTTCCGTCACCAATAATATACAATTTTACATCAGCTTTTTTATTTTTATTCCAAAAATCATCAAATGCCTTCAACAACGTTAGTATATCTTTATCCGCATAAAGTCTTGATATACAACAAAAATATTTCCCTTTTGGTGAAACGCTTTCTTCAGATTTACGGCAAATTTTTTCTACGTCAATAGGATTATACATGCGTATAATTTTATCTGAATATTCTGGATATAAGTTTTTAAAATCTTTTACAAACCCATCTGTAAGCACTACTAACAAATCATAATGCTTCATATAACGAATATAATTTCCAGATATAAAATTATCTATTGAAGAATGCCACCAAACTAACTTCGGTTTCAAGATTCGTTTAAATTCTAAATTAAATGAAAAATTATAATAATCTATCAAAAGATCCACATTTCTAACACAACGTATACCGATAAAATTACGCCGAAACCATCTGTATATATCACGACACAAATGTTGAAAAACTCGTGTTAAAAAGAAACGAGATAAATCAGTACCAAACCAACGTGATGGATATAAAGTATACACTTTTACCTGTGGATGAGATTTAAACCAGTCAAGATATACTTGTTCTTTAATATTTACATAAGTTATAACATAGAGTTCTATATTTCTATTTTTTAATAACATATCCATGGTTCGAATCAGTACGGATTCAACCCCACCAACTTTCATATCGCGAACACAAAAAGCAATTTTCATTTTTTTCATTTTTTACAAATTTTTATAAATTTACAAATTTTACACCGTAAACATTTTGCACATTTTGTCGGTGGATTATCTAATGCCCCTATTTTTTCTAATTCACAAAAACGTTTACGAGCAGATTCTAAATCCGCACTATTATCTAAATATTTTATTTTTCGAAAAGCCCACTTTATAAAATGCCATTTAAATTTTCTTGACCATTCTTGCATTTGATATTCTGTTGCTTTTTCCTTATATAAAGTAAAAGCGTTTTCTATACCGTCGCATAAACTATGCAAGATACGCAACTGTTTTGCAGATAAAACAATACCACCAAAATTAGGTATATAAAAATATAAAGGCAGTGGCGCTATAGTTACACGAGGGTTTTTAAGCATGACGGCCGACCACCATGGAAAATCTTCAAATAAAATACCTTTAATGAAAGGTATGTCAGAAATCAATTCACGTCTATATAGGTTTTTCCATACCTGACAATGCTTAATCAACCATTTACGCTTCGGGTTAAACGCATTATGAGCACGTTCTGTTGCATACGCATAAACGTCATCTGTAACTAAAGTTCTAATACTTACAGGATCATATCTTTTTTCTATGCGAAATGGTACAATATCATCGGTATTCAACCCCAACTTATGGCGCACCATTAACGCTGGTCTATAAATTCTATCATACGTAAAAGAAACAATATCTGATCCATCACGAGTTGCCAAGAAATGACTAATTTCCATTGTTTGCGGATGAATGAAATCATCACTATCTAAAAACAAAATAAAATCACCTTCTGCTACTTTCATACCAGCGTTTCTGGCATCAGAAAGCCCACCGTTTTCTTTATTAACAATTTTAAAGCGTTCGTCTTTTGCAGCGTATTCTGCCAATATTGCCGGACTGTTATCGGGGCTGCCATCATTAACACAAATAGCTTCCCAATCTGAGAAGGTCTGATTTAATACACTATCAAGACATCTACGTAAATATTTCTCAACATTATATACAGGGATTATAATGGAAATTGCCGGCATAAGGTGTCCTTTATTTATTATTTTTTATACATTTGATTTATCATAACATCCGCATAACTACCTTTTGGAGGATTTTTAGCCTGCGCATAGGTCGTTTTCTGAAAGAAAGCACCTGATGTTACCTTATCAAAAGTCTTTTGATCAAAAGGCTTGTCTGCATAGGCCCACCATAAAGCATGCGTTGGATCTTGGTCTATATGCGGCATTTTTGCAAAATATTTTTTTGCCCTAGGATCATTCATAACCAAAGTCTTAAATAACAGCTGATGCATAAAATAGTCAAAACTATGATTTTCATGTATCCAATAATCTAAAATCATCGCACGCCACGCATCTAATAAATAAGCCCCCTTTCTGGCACGAATAAAACAATTTTGCATAAAACTATACGGACTGCCAACTTTATTCCCAGCCATATATACAAAGAAATCCTCTTTTATAATCCAATCTGGTATTTCAGATGTTGCAAACCCAGTTGAATCTAACCAAATTCCACCGTGCTCATACAATAGTTCAACTCGACAAATGTCCGCAAAATGAGCGTTTTTAATTTTTCCTTCACTGCGTTTTTTCCAAATTATATCAGGTAAAGTTATATATTGCTTTAAAGTATCTTCATCCAACACGACTAATTCTTGCTTACAATTTTTTCTAACGCTACGAAAACACGCCTTGACCAAGTCAGGCGCGTTTTCTTCTCCTTGCAACCAAATTGTAAAGATTTTTTCATGTGCATCATTTTGTTCTACGGGGCGTTCTGCAATTGCAGCTGCAGCCGGCAAATAGCGTTTAAAATATCGCGGTATCGCCGTCGCCAAAACATCGCTTCTTACGGCTCGACGTTTTTCTCTGTTGCGCCAAAACCAGTTCAAAACATGTCCACGCAAAACCACATCAGACATCGCAAAAAATCTTGCTAAGCCCATTCAAAACTCCTTATTCTAAGCCCCCTGATTCAGCGCCTTCGTCATCCGACGGGCCTGTGGTCATTTCTTCCGCAATACCTTGAGCGCGAGCCATAATCTTATCTAACAGTTCTTGCTGAACATCCTCATGTTCTTTTAACCACTGGCGCGCATTTGCTTCACCCTGTCCCATCCGTTCATTATTATAAGAATAAAAACTGCCTGCCTTTTCAATAAGATCGTACTTTACACCCATATCTAAAATTTCGCTTATACGAGAAATTCCCTCTCCATACATGATTTTAAAGTCAACCGTACGGAAAGGCGGGGCAACTTTATTCTTTACAACTTTTACACGCGTTTCATTTCCTATAATATTTTCTTTTTCTTTAATCTGTCCTGTGCGACGAATATCAAGACGAACAGACGCGTAAAACTTTAATGCATTACCACCAGATGTCGTTTCAGGGTTCCCAAACATCACACCTATTTTCATACGAATTTGATTAATGAAAATCAATAACGTATTACTACGAGATACAGATCCTGCCAATTTTTTCAAACTCTGAGACATCAAACGAGCAGTTGTTCCGACAAATGAATCTCCGATATTTCCCTCTAATTCAGCCTTTGGAACCAGCGCCGCAACAGAGTCAATTACAACAACATCAACAGCACCAGACTTAATCAAAGTATCTGCTATCTCTAAAGCCTGTTCTCCAGAATCCGGTTGAGAAATAATCAAATTAGCAACATCTACGCCTAATTTTTTAGCATAACTTGGATCCAAAGCATTTTCTGCATCAATATAAGCGCACGTGCCACCTTTTTTCTGAGCCTCAGCCACAGCGTGCAACGCTAATGTTGTTTTACCAGAACTTTCAGGTCCATAAATTTCAACTATACGACCACGTGGATAACCACCAATTCCCAACGCAATATCAAGCCCCAAAGAACCTGATGAAATAGCCTCTATATTTTGCTGAGAGCCATCCCCCATTTTCATAATGGCTTCTTTACCAAACTGTTTTTGAATTTGTGCTAACGCTGATTCCAATGCCGGATTTTTAACCGGTGCCGAACTTTCTTTTGATGCTTCTTTTTTTGCCATAAAAATCCCCTTTTCTTATCAGCAAAATCATACAAATTATTTATGTCATGCGCAATAAAATAAGATGCCGGACGCGCACGACAAAATTACTTTTTGGCAATCGCCAACAACGCAGAAACCCCACCAATCAAAGCAGTAACAACCCATACTGCCGATGTACCACCAAATATAGTTATACATGCCGCACCTAAAAGAGGTGCTACAATGTTTGGCAAGTTCACACTTGTCCTGAAAACCCCGTAAAACTTTGTCTGATCTGTTTTTTTTGCAGCATCAAAAAATAAAAGATCATGAACAGATTCCATTAACGCGCCCGATATCTGCCACATAACGAAAATTGCCAATAATGGGTAACCTGTTACGAAAGTCGCCAATGCAGAAAAAACTGCGAAAGACGCAAAACCAATAAATAACCATCTCTTTTTACCGTATCGTCTTACAAGTTTTGCCATCAGTTCAGATAATATCAAATACGGTATAATTCCCAGAGTTAACACTAAACCCAATGTATCTTTTGAAAAACCATTCTCAATCACAACAATTGGCACATACAAGTATCTCATTGCGCGCAAAGCATAATAGCCGAAATTGACAGCATATGCCCTTGGCATGCCAGGACGTTTAAAAAACGTTATGGTATTCTTTAACAGAAAACGTAGAGTTCTACGAGGATTGACCGCTTTTATTTTTTTCTCTTCTTGTACTACACGAAATAGTTTAAATGCCAACCAACCAGACAAATATATTAGCGCAGAAGCAAAGAAAGCTGCACGATTATTAAACTGATCAGCAATGGCAACTGCAATCATTGGTGCAAACAAAGCCCCAACATTCATCCATAAATGATATCTAGAATTTAATCGTGCCATTCCAATTTTACCGGAAAAATCCGACATAAACAAAGGTATTAAAACGCCTACCAATGTAGCAGCAATACCTGTTGTATAGTCCAACATAATAAATGTACTTGGTCGAATAGAAAAACTCATCATTGCGTAACATATCGCAAGCATAAGCATAGAAAAATAAAAGACCCTAACCTTTGAAAATCTACGAAATAACTCATTTGCGAACAAACCAACTATCATACAAAAAGCGGCATAAATACCAACATAGATACCAACTATGGCAGAATTCATAAAAATTTCCATCAACACTAACGAATATACAGCATTGTAAATTCCGTCTGCAAAACCAGTGAACAACCCTAGGTTTGCAAACGAGAAACCGCTGACACCACTTTTAACAGAAATATACCTATCTTTTGCCATATCTTATATATTGTAACATAAAAAACACAAAAAGAAAATCCGCCGTTGGCGGATTTTTTTCTGACATATAATTTACTTATTATTTGCTGGAGCCTGTTGCGCTTGTTTTTGTCTATCTTCATATAACTTTGCAAAATTGACTGGTTGCATAACAAACGCTGGGAAACCTGATTCACCAGTCATACGAGTTATCAATGCACGCACGGCCGGGAACAATAAAGTTGGAACATTTATCAACAATGTACGTTTTTTAGCTTCTTCGTCTTTTTCTTCTTCTAATTGAACTAAACCAGAATACGTAGATTCAATCAAAAATATAGATTTATCATCTTTTTCTAACTTAGAATGAATTTTAGTAATCAAATCGACCATAAACAGATTATTTTCTGCACCCTTAATTTGAATATCTATATTTATTTCCATTTTTGCCTGACCATTATCATTTTTAAAAAACAATTCTGGTACATTTGGGCTTTCAAATGAAAAATCTTTTAAGAATTGGGTGATGATGTTAAATTTTGCCATTGCGAATACTCCTTTTTTTAGGCGTCATTTTATGATAATATAACATTATAAATAATTTTTACAAGTGGGGGGAGATTTAATACAAATGTCAGTTTCTATAAAACAGGTAATATTACGAATTTTTGCACTTTTTTTATGCGCTGTAACGCTTGCATCTTGTGATTTGTCAACTCCTACTCATCAAGGGGACAATTCCGTAATACCTGCAAACCTAAAAAAAGTTTCTTATAATGACTTACCTGGTTGGCGCAATGATGACGTTCGATATGCTCTGCAAGCATTTCGGAATTCTTGTCGCGCAAAAATACAATATACAGGTAAAGTGATACCAGATCGTGAATTATTCCAAGAAAAATGTCGTATGTTACCGTCTGCATCAGCAGATGTAGCGACCATACGTGCATGGTTTGAATCCAATTTTCAACCGTATCAGATATATAATAATGATGGGACCAAAAAAGGACTATATACAGGTTATTATTCTCCTATAATTCCTGGGTGCAAGACAAAAACTGCCCAATGCAACGAACCGTTAATGGGGGTACCAACAGACGGCCGCAATTATAAAGGCGTTCCCAAAAAGCAAATTGTCGAACAGCAAATAGGCAGACCTTTATATTGGGCCAATATAGTAGACGTTCAAAACATCCAAATTCAAGGAAGCGGCATGTTACAACTGGAAGACGGGACCATGGTAAAATTGAATTTTGCCGCTGTAAACGATCTACCTTTTAAGTCCATTGGTGAACAATTACGTGCAAAAGGTATACGCCCACCAAACGGATATTCTGCAGATGCTGTATGGCAATATTTAAAACAAAATCCGACGCTGGCAAAAGAGGTTATTTATAACAACCCACGCTATGTATATTTCTATGAATCAGTCCCGCCAGATGTCGTCGGCAAACTGGGCACGCCGCTATCAAAAATCCGATCTATTGCTATGGACGACAGTTTGTATACATTGGGATTACCAGTCTATGTTGATACCAATTTGTCAGACGGAAGACGCTTCAGCAGACTAATGGTTGCCCAAGATACAGGTAGTGCTATACGTGGTTGGGTTCGAGCAGATATATTCTTTGGCAAGGGGGATGAAGCGTATAAATTTGCACACGGTCAACATGCACAAGGACAAATGTTTATCTTGATGCCGAAAGAATATACATATGTCAAACCAACAAAATAATTTTGACAAACGTTCAAAACGTCCGATCACCATTGCCAGTGCAATGGGCGAATTAATGCAAATATTTGGTATACGTACCTCAGATGCGGACTTAGTAAATCGTTGGGAAAAAATAATGGGGCAAGATATTGCATCTATTGCAAAAATTGCCGCTATAAAAAAAATGAAAGATGGTAGATTTAATATAACTCTGCGCCCAACTAATCCGGCATTAACATTACAACTATCGTATATGACAGATGAAATAAAAGAAAAAATAAACAAATATTTCGGGCGTGATGCGGTTGCAAAAATAAGTTTCAGAAAATAAAACCGGCAATTGCCGGTTTTTTATTAATTATTTTATCAATTTTCTTTCCCAGCATATAGCAATAGCCGGTACCAAGAAAAAGATAACACCAGCCAATCCCCACAAAGCTAACGTACCAACTGCATAAACATAAAACATAGGTGCAGAAACGCCGGTTATTAGTACACCAAAATACATTAACTCTGGTATAAATGTTAATAACCATATTAACAAAACCAACAAAGTATTAACTGCGAAAGCTCTAAATAAAATACGTTGTTTTAATAACATTTTCATATAACATTTTTCTTTGATATCGTTTTTCATGTTTGTCCCCTTTCCGGTCATATTAATTATACCACAAAAGAGATATTCTTAAAAATTGAATTTACTCATATTAGCATGCGCCAGAGCAATAGCAATTGCATCACTTTCATCCGGTGTTTTCGGATTAGCGGCCGGTAATAAAATTTTTACCATTTTATACACTTGTTCTTTATCAGCATGTCCAGCAGAAGTAAGCGTTTTTTTTATCTTATTTGGTTCATATTCAAATACAGGGATATTTTTGTTAGATATTGCAACTATTGCTGCTGCACGTGCATGTCCAAGAATTAAAGTTGTTTTTGGGTTTTTATTAACAAATGTTATTTCTATGCTACATACATCTGGGTTAAATTTTTCACAAAGATCTGTAACACCACGAAAGATTACAGTAAGTCGCTCTGGCAGAGATAAACCTGTTTTAGGTAAAATGACTCCACTAGCAACATAATGTCGCTCTGCGCCGATTGAGTCAACGACCGCCCATCCTGTATGTAATAATCCTGGGTCAATACCAATAATTCGTGTCATAATAAAAACTCATCTTTAATAGAAATATACAACAAAAAGTGTCGCCAATGCGACACTTTTATTTCAAAAATATCATACAATTACGCCGCTGCCGTAAAGACTTTTTGAACGTCATCATTATCATCCAAGGCATCAACAAGTTTTTCAACCTTAGCATATGTTTCATCATCTAAATCCATAGGCATATTTGGAAGCCATGTTAATTCAGCGTTTTCTGGTTCCCCCAACTTATCGGCCAAAATTTTCTGAACGGTCATGAAATCGTCTGGTTTTGTAGTAATAATAAAACCTTCTTCAGATGTTTCTAAATTATCGGCATTTGCATCCATAATAATTTCCATCATTTCGTCTTCTGTTTTACCGATGGATGCAGGATAAAAAATCTGACCAGCGCGCGTAAACATAAATACTACACTGCCCTCTTCCCCCATATTGCCACCATTTTTAGCAAATATATTACGAATTTCTGGTACGGTACGACGAGGGTTATCAGTTAAAGCCTCTACAATGACGGGAACAGCTCCTGGTCCGTACCCTTCATAACGTACAGCAACATAATTTTCTGTATTTGCGCCAGACGCTTTTTCAATTGCGCGCTTAATATTATCGTTTGGCATAGAATTCTTGCGAGCATTCAAAACCGCCAGACGTAAACGAGGGTTATTGTCTGGATTTTTATCGCCCAGCTTTGCCGCCATTGTTATTTCACGTGCCAGCTTCGTAAACAAACCGCTACGAGCCGCATCTACAGCACCCTTTTTGTGCTGAATATTATGCCATTTGCTGTGTCCACTCATATTTGACCTTTTACTTTTATTTGATTAAAATTACGAGAAAAGGATAACAAATGATTGGAAAATTGCAAGGTATAGTTGATTATATAGGTGACGGTTTTATTATCCTGATGGTACACGACGTAGGATATAAAGTTTTTACCCCAGAATACCTGACACCGAAAGCAACCGTATCTCTATGGATAGAGACCATTGTGCGCGAAGACTCTATTCGTTTATTCGGCTTTTTGTCTATTGCCGCCCAAAACCTGTTTATACAGTTAAATGGTGTATCTGGTGTTGGTCCAAAGGTAGCATTGGCGATCATGAGCACAATAAAAACAGATACATTAATGTCTGCAATTGCAACTGGTGATGCAAAAACTATTTCAACAGCCCCAGGTGTTGGGAAAAAAGTTGCTGAAAAAATAATCTTGGAATTAAAGAATAAAGTCGGCGGCACATCTTTTGACTTCTATACGACAGATGCTGAATCATCTGCCATGCCTGATTTGCTGGCGGCGTTAGAATCATTGGGATACAGACGTTTAGATATTATTGACACGGCACAAAAATTGGTAAAAGAAAATCCGTCAGCAGACGTAGCTAAATTAGTACCAATGGCATTAAAAGAAATCAGCGGGAATAAGTAAACATGAACAAAATCAAACAATTTTTATATTCAAGGGGTATTTTAACAAACAACCCATATAAAAAAATAAAAAACATAGATGAATTACTGCAACTGCCGTTTGAAAGTACCCCGAATTATAAAAAGGTTCATCATGTTGATTTATCTGGGTTGGATCTATCCAAAGAAAAAGATATGTTCACTGGTCCTTTGCCAAAACAACACGTTTCACAGGATGAGGCAAAGCAATTAAGAATCATAACCGGCTGGACAACCGATGTAATCTGGCCTGAAGCAGACAAAATGCCGCCTGATTTTAATCCTATAAAAGAATTAGAAGCGTCAAAAACGCCAACAGATACCACTAAATTACACCAGGCTGGTAAAACAGGTAAAGGTATATCTATAGCGATTATAGATCAACGATTAAACATAAAACACCCAGAATATGCGGATAACATAAAATATTATTCTGTTTTCGGTCCATGGGACAAAGACGGAATTGATTATCATGGCAGCTTGGTTTCTGGCTGTGCTGTCGGACATACAACTGGCACTGCCCCTGAGGCAGATTTATATTACTTTGCTGCGCCGACTATTGTAGGTGGCGAACTAGACCGAAAATATATAAATGAGGCAATTAGAAAATTATTAGAAATAAACAAAACATTGCCTGAAAATAAGAAGATAAGATTTTTATCTTGCAGTTGGGGCGGGATAAAAGACAAAGGCGCCGATGAATCAAAAGAACTTTTTGATGAATGCGAAAAAAACGGAATTATGGTAATTGGCGGCGCATACAAAGAAATGTCCACCTATATTCCATATGATAAACGATATAAAAACAAAACAAATCGTATCGGAATTCCGACAAACGGAAAAACCACACCTTTTTGGCAAGGGGGCTATTATTACACCCGACAGGGTGGCACGTCTTCAACAATTCCATATATTGCCGGGATTCTTGCTTGTGCAACACAAGAAAACAAACTGTTTTTCAGGCGTCAAAATTGGCCGGATGAATTAAGAAACATAATAAAGCAAACTGCAACAAATTCACCAGAACACGGTTTAGTAATAAATCCTGACGGAATTGCACAAATGGTTACTCAAATTACAAAAGAAATGGAAAATCAGATAATAATAAAAAAAAGTACTCAATATGAATAATAATGAAACAATTTTTGCGCTGTCCAGTGGACATGGAAAATCCGGGGTCGCAGTAATACGTGTATCAGGCGACAATTTGTATAAGTTATTTTTGAAAATAACTAACCGCAAATCTGCCAATGCCCGTTATGCATATTTTTCTAACATGCGTGATATTGATGGCAGCATTATAGACCAAATTATCGCAACATATTTTTCTGCACCCGCTTCTTTTACAGGTACAGACATAATTGAAATATACTCACATGGTGCACCGGCTGTAATTAACAAAATTTTTGAATATCTAGTTACGAACAATGCACGTATAGCCGAACCAGGTGAATTTTCCAGACGTGCATTTTATAACGGAAAAATGGATTTAGCTGATGTAGATGGTTTGGCAGCCTTGCTGGATGCCCAAACAGACGCCCAACGTAAAAGTGCCCTTACCTCTATGATGGGTGGTGACAGCAAAATATATGAAGAC
>CALXQT010000030.1 GCA_944390835.1 uncultured Alphaproteobacteria bacterium
ACCGTTTGCGCACAGCGCAATTTTGCAAGGTGACGAAGTAATCCGGTTATCCGCCCCAGTTATAAAAAAGCCGGCTTCATGCCGGTTTTTTATAACTTTGGTCGGGTCGGGTTCGAACCGGAGGTTCGCATACGAGTCAGCGAGATGAACGAAGAAAAATCGAGCGCGAACGAGTGGTGAGCAGCACCGTTAGGTGCGATAAGCGAACAATACGAAGCCCTGCAATAAAATTGCTGGGCGCAGGTGGTCCGGTCATCCGCCCCAGAATAAAAAAGTCGCCGTAAGGCGATTTTTTTATTCTGCGAAAGGATAGGAAGAGAACTAGCGAAGAAGCCGTTCGAACCGCAGTAAAAAAGGCAGACGGAAGTATGCCGGTCTGCGTAAGCAGATTTTACAAGGTGACGGAGTAATCCAAGCAGAAGCCCCAGTTATAAAAACGCCTGCATAAGCAGGCGTTTTATTAACCAATCAGTTTGTGCCATAAACCTGATTTTTTAGTTGGAGATTTCTTACGGCGACGATGCGGAGCGTTCATAGTCGTCTTTTTTGCTTCTACGTGTTGCGCGTTTTTCTTTTTGGCGTCCGTAGACGGTTCGTATGCGGCCAACAGTTCTTCTGTTTTGTTTTGCTCAGGTGCTACACGTTGAATTGAATATTGATCTATATTCATTAAACTGTCATCACCAACAATGACGATTTCTGTTTCAAATTCATTTTCCATGGCTGCCAGTTCAGCACGCTTATGATTTAGCAAGTATATGGCAACGTCTGTTGGCACAGTCATAATTATCTTTTGCGCTGTTTTGGCCAACAGTTTTTCCTGAAGATGTCGGAATAATATAATTGCCGCCGTCTGAATACTTGGCACAACACCTGCACCCATACAATGCGGGCACTGAACGTAAGAAGATTCCATGAAGCTGCTGCGCAGGCGCTGACGAGACAGCATTAATACCCCAAAGTTATTAATTTTTGCAACTTGTGTGCGTGCGCGATCGCGCTTCATAACTTCACGCATTTTGGCTTCTAATTTGCGGTTATTTTTTTCTTCTTCCATATCAATGAAGTCAATTGCCACAATCCCAGCCAAATCACGCAGGCGCAATTGTAGGGCGATTTCTTCGGCCGCTTCTAAATTAGTATTCAAAGCGGTTTGCTCGATATCTTTTTCCTTTATAGCACGGGAAGAATTTACGTCAATCGTTACCATTGCCTCTGTCTGGTTAATTACCAACGAGCCCCCAGATGGCAACTGAACATATGGTCCATGCAAACCTTCTAGTTGTTTTTCAACACCGGCCTTTACCATTAAAGGAACAGCAGCATCTTTATATTGGACCAATTGCTTGCGTGGTGCTTTGCCGTACATTTGTTGAAAATATTGCTTTGCCGCATCATAGGCTTCTTCACCTTGAATGACTAAAACGTCGTCTTTATCAGACAAGAAATCTCTAACCACACGACGCAATAAAGAGTCTTCTGTATGGATTGTGACTGGCGCGACGGATTCCAGTGTCGTTTTACGAATTTCATTCCATAAGTTCACTAAGTAATCATAATCGTTAGCTATGGACGAAGCATCTGCACCGAACGCCGCCGTACGCAGAACAACTGTCATCCCCTTTGGAATCTTTAGATTATGTAGAATTTCACGTAATCTGGCACGTTCCGTCTTGTCTGAAATCTTTTTGGAAATACCATAGCTATTGCGTTTGCGAGAGTTTGGCATTAAAACGGCAAATCGACCAGCCAATGACAAATAAGTTGTCATTGATGCGCCTTTTTGCCCACGTTCTTCTTTAACGCCTTGAACCAGTAAAATTTGTTTTGGTTTTATGACGTCTTGAATTTTAAATTCGTGCGAACGTTTTACTAATTCTTTATTATCCTCGCCGGCACTGTGGTCGTCGTATTCTGCAACTTCATCATTTTCATCATCTGGGTCATCGTCATCATCAACTATGTTGGCGTGCGCCAATTCTAGCAATTTTTTCTTCTGTTCGGGGGTTACCTGATAATAGTCTGGATGAATTTCCGAAAACGGTAAGAAACCGTTTTTACCAGAACCATAATCAACAAATGCCGCCTGCAAGGAAGGTTCAACGCGAATAACCTTGGCCAGATAAATATTTCCTTTTATTTGTGGCTTAGTGGTCGTTTCAACGTCAAAATCAGAAACACGGTTGGTGGCAGAATCTACCACAACCACGCGGGTTTCCTCCGGGTGGACTGCGTCCACATAAATCTTCTTTGACATTTAGTAATCCTTTTATGTTGTATGCGTATGGAATGGAAATAATCCGTCCCTGTGGGGCGTCCAAGCCCATGCCAAGAGAGTGCGCAACGATAATAAACAGCGCGTATCGAATTAAAAATAGCAGCGATAATACAAACACTTATATCAACCCCATTTCATACGTTAACAATCAGCATAACATGTCATGGGGCGCCAAGCAAGGTATTTATTTTTTTCTGTGTTTGATGCTTTTTAAGTTTTTGATATTTTTGATTTTTTCTGGTATTTGGGGAAGTTTTTCTTTAGCTTCGGCTAACCAGCGTTTCATTCTGGCTCTTAACCAGTTTTCGTATATAAAGAATAAACCACCAGCACCTATTAACGGCAATAGATAGTATATTATTCTATATGCCAATAAGGCTCCAAATATATCTGCTTTATCAACGCTTTCTGGTAATGCTAATAAAAAGATACTTTCAAATACACCTATACCACCTGGTACTTGACTAAATATACCTGTTGTCTGTGCGATTACGAATAGACCAATATATGTTCCAAATGGGATTTGTACAAATGGTAATAAGCAACAGTATAATACTAAACCTGCTAAAATACTGTCGGCAGCTCCAAGTAACATCTGTATAAATGCTGTCTTAGTAGTTGGAACTTGAAATTTTATACTGCCTATTTTTATGCTTTTTTTGTAAAATAATACTGTGGTTGCAAAATAAGCTAAAACAGCCGCAGTACATATTATAAATAATGTATTTATACCAAGACTGGCCCCGACAGACCTGTCTAGTAAGGCGGACGGAACCAAAAAGTAACCAAGAATCAAAATAGCGGAACAGCCCAAAAAAAATGTAAAACCAGAAAAGGTCAACATTTTTACAATATCACTGCCACTGATGCGCCAGCGTGTGTATAGGCGATATCGTATGGCACCACCACTAACAACGGCATGCCCAGCATTATTGCTGATGGCAAACCCAAGTATGCCCGCCAACATCCATTTCCACCAAGAAACGTGCCCGCCAACATATCGTAATGCCAGAAAGTCATAAAGTGATAATGTTAAATACCCCGCCACACAGGCGACACATGCCATAATTAAGTTTATCCATGGAATTGCTAATAATGCGCTTAATATATCGGATACGCTGTATTCACGCAATTGCCACCACAGCATAAATGCGGCAAGTAAAAAGAAAAATATACCTGAATAACTAATAATTTTTTTAAACAGGCGTTTTGTCTTTGTTGACATAAAAATCCTTTTGCAAAATTTCAGGATACACTTATATAAGTCAAAAATCAAATGTAAAAAGCATTGCAATCCTATATCATTATTATATAGTAACACATATTATTACGATAAAGGGTGTTTTGTATGATGCGACCATCAATGCGAAAAAGTGATCAGATTAGACCGGTTTCAATGGAAACAAACGTAAATAAATGGGCCGAAGGTTCTTGTTTAATAAAAATGGGCGGAACGCAAGTTTTGTGTACGGCCTCTGTTGATTTAAATCAACCTTTGTGGAAAAGGATGCAGAATAAAACAGGGGGATGGGTAACGGCTGAATATTCTATGTTGCCGCGTGCTAACGGGACTCGCAAAGGGCGTGAAACAATGATGAAAGATCATCGTAGCGCAGAAATTTCAAGATTAATAGGACGGGCTTTTCGCAGCGTCGTAGATATGGAAAAATTAGGGCGTCACACGATAACGATTGATTGTGACGTTATCCAAGGAGACGGTGGAACAAGATGTGCTTCTATTACAGGCGGTTACGTCGCTCTGGTCTTGGCAACCCGTTGGTTAATGGAGCGTGGACGCATTCGTGAAAATCCAATACAGGATTATGTTGCCGCAATTTCAGCTGGTGTTTGGAATGGTGAATTGATCTTAGATCTGGATTATGAAGAGGATTGTGTTGCGGAATTAGATTCTAATTTCGTTGTTGCCGGAGACGGAAACTTTATAGAAATTCAGGCGACGGGAGAACAACATCCGTTTGATCAAGAACAACTTGGTATGTTAATGAAAATGGCATCTGACGGTTGTAAAAAGTTGATAGATTTACAAAAGCAGATTCTAGAATAAAGTATGCCGCCATTTAGGCGGCGTTTTTTTGTTATTGATAATTTGGGCTGATTTGACTAATTTTATAGTGTATGAAAAAAGAACTATTCGATTTTTTAACAACAGACTTACAGTTTATAAAAGGTGTAGGTCCTGTGTTGGCCGCTCGTTTTGAAGATGTTCTGGGAGGGCGGCGTGTCTTAGATTTTTTGTTACATATTCCAGCGTATATTCGAGCTCGTGGTATAACTGAAAATATATCAGAGGTTAAAATCGGCGAGACTGTAACAATCCCTCTAATGGTTAAATCTCATAAACCAGGTGGAACGTTTCGTGGACGTAGACGCCCGACTCAAATCATGTGCAGTGATAAAATGGGTAATAGTGTTGTAATTCAGTTCTTTAATGTTAATTTCTTGGATTATTGGTTAAAGAAATTACCAATCGGACAATGGCGAATAATCAGCGGAAAATTAGACCGAGGATCACGTCCAACGATAAATCATCCTGATTTTATTGAAGAAATGCAGAACGCAGACAAAATTCCGTCTATTCAGGCGATTTACCCTGCCGGTGAAGGTTTGACGCAGAAAGTTTTCGCAAATGTAAGAGACCAGATTTTTAATATTTTACCAGAAAAGATTTCCGAAGAATCAGATTCTAATGTATGTGAATTCTTTGATGCTTTAAAGCACGTTCATTTTCCAGAATGTTCTGAAGATTTATCGGCTAATTCAACATATGTTGTAAAGTTGGCTTATTGGGAATTGTTGGCGCATCAAGCGGCAATTGTGATTAGTAGGCGAAATCGGGCAGATATTCGTAATCGCCGTACGGTCAGGGTTAAAAAATATAGTTTATTAGATAAATTATATAACGAATTACCGTTTAATATGACTGGTGCGCAGCAACGTACAATAGATGAAATATTTAAGGATCTTGAAAAAGACGTACCTATGATGCGCTTGGTTCAAGGTGATGTGGGTAGTGGTAAGACAATAGTCGCATTGGTAGCAGCGATAAAAATGGCAGAAACTGGTGCGCAAACAGCTTTGTTGGCACCGACAGATACATTAGCGCAGCAACACTATGCTAAAATAAAACCTTTGTGCGATAAGGTTGGGGTCATTTGTGATGTTTTGACTGGACGAGATAAAGGCGGGGTGCGACGGGAAAAGCTTATTTCTTTGCGCTCTGGTCGTACAAAGATAATTATTGGTACGCACGCATTGTTTTCAGAAGATGTTGAATATAAAGATTTAGGATTGGTAATCGTTGATGAACAGCATCGGTTTGGTGTTTCTCAGCGAGAAGCACTGCGTGCAAAGGGTAATAATCCAGATTTATTGGCGCTTTCAGCAACACCAATTCCACGAACTTTATCTATGACAATATATGGTGATATGGATGTTTCTGTTATAAACGAAAAGCCGGCAGGGCGATTACCCATAAAGACAACGAAACTTCCAATCAGTCGTACTAACGAACTCATAGAACGCCTAAAAATACAAATAAATGGCGGGGCAAAAGTGTTTTGGGTGTGTCCGTTGGTAGAGGATTCCGACGCATCAGATTTAACCGCGGTTCAATCGCGTTATGATGAATTAAGAAAGGTTTTCCCGCACGCAGGGCTTGTCCATGGGCAGATGGATAAAAAACAACGTGATGCAGTTATGCGTGAATTTGCCGATGATACATCTGATATGAAAATATTAGTTGCAACCACTGTAATAGAGGTTGGTATAGATGTCCCGCGTGCAACGATAATAGTTATAGAAAATGCAGAACGCTTTGGACTTGCAGCATTGCATCAATTACGTGGCAGAGTTGGTCGTGGCAGTTTGCAATCATATTGCATATTAGTATATGGAAATAATATTAGCGATGAGGGTTTAAAGCGATTGGACGTATTGACTCAAACTGATGATGGTTTTGTAATTGCAGAACAAGATTTAATCATGCGGGGTACAGGTGAACTATTGGGAACGCGTCAAAGCGGATGGATAAATTACCATTTTGTTGATTATTCATATCATCGGGATTTATTCAAGTTGGCGGCGGGTGCTGCACGTGATATGGTTTCCATAGATGATTGGACACGTGACTTAATGTTCATTTTTGACCGTGGGGTGGGAATAAGTGCGTAAGATATTTATATTTTTATTTTTCGTATTTGTTATGTTCCCGTTACATGCGGCGTCACTTATTAATGATACAGAAACAGAACGGGTCATCACAGAACTGATTGCCCCTTTGGGTGAGGCCGCTAATATTCCAGAAGGGCGCCTGCGCGTACACATTATAAATGATAATGACTTTAATGCATTTGTTATGGGGGGCGAAGACGTTTATGTTTACACTGGGTTATTAAAGCAAATAAAGTCTCCGGATGCTTTACAAGCGGTTATTGCCCATGAGTTAGGGCATACTTTAGGTGGGCATATGGCACAAATGGCTGACCGTATGAACGCCGAAATGACTCGCACAATGTTGATTCAGGCTCTAGGAATAGGCTTAATGGCTTTGGGCGGGGACCCTTCAATGGGGGCCGGTGTTTTGGCAGGGTCCAGCGGTATAGCACAGCAATCTATGTTAGCTTTTACCCGCGATGAAGAGCGTATTGCCGACGATATGGGATTAAAACTTATGCTGCGCGCTAAGTTAAATCCAGACGGCTTTATAGAAGTTTTAGAGCAAATGGAACACATGACAGGTGCTTTCGAATCTAAAATAAACCCTAATAGAATAAACCACCCGTTGACAGCAGAACGTTTAACTAACGTTCGCACTCAAATGGAAAAAACAGATTCTGATTATAAACCCGTTAATAAACCGACAGATATTCAACGTAAAGAATATGAATTAGTTCGTGCAAAATTGGTTGGATATTTAGATGGCACAGATAATGTCGCGACCCTGTACCCCAATTCTGATATGTCGGACGAAGCGCTATATGCTCGTGCAATTGCGCGTATGCAGGTTGGAAATCTTGATGGTGCTCGTGTTGGTACACTATCTTTGATAAAAAGGAATCCGGATAATCCTTATTTTTATGAGTTATTAGGAGACATAGATTATCAGCTGGGGCATTATGATGATAGTGTTGATGCATATGAACAAAGTTTAAAACTGATAAAAGGAAGCGCACCCCAGATAGAAACTGCTTTGGCTTTGGTCCTAACCGAAAGAAATAAACCTGGTGACAAAGTTCGGGCGATAGAGTTATGCAAAAGTTCGCTTTTAAAGCAAGCAGCACCTTTAACTTATTGGGTACTGGCACGTGCATATGATGATGGGCGCGCTGATTGGGCGCGTGCAGAATATTATCATATGTTGGGCAAGGATGCGCTGGCGCAAGATTATGCAAAACGCGCAAGAAAGTCGTTAAAATCAGGTAGTCCTGAATATATAAAATCAGGTGAATTATTAAAATAAAGAAAACCGCCATTTTGGCGGTTTCTTATTATTTTGCAAAAGAATAATCCATTTCCAAATGGTTCGGATTATATGTACCGTTCATAATAGCTATTGTATCTTCAACGATAACTAATTCTTCATTTGTCGCAATCATAAATATTTTTACGCGGCTATCTGGTGCAGAAATTTCAGCCTCGTCAACGCCTTTGCGGGCTAAGGCAGCGGTGTTTTTCTCTTTATCTAATTTGATTCCTAATTCTTCCAAACCTTCACAGAATTTTTCGCGTAGATAATCATCGTTTTCACCGACGCCAGCTGTAAATACTAATGCATCTGTGTGTCCTAATTCCGCCATAAAGGCCCCAATGTATTTCTTTACATTATGAGCTTCCATGTCAATAGCAAGGCGACATTTGTCGTTAGTTTCACGATTGGATTCTACGTCACGACGGTCAACGAAACACTCGGTTAACCCCAGTAAACCAGAATCTTTGTTTAAATGTTTTTGCATTTGTTCTGGCGTTAGGTGTAATCGTTCCATTACGTATAAGATTACTCCTGGATCAACGTCTCCCGGACGGGTGCCCATTGTTAAACCAGCCAAAGGCGTCATACCCAAAGAAGTATCAACAGAAACCCCATTCTTTATCGCCGTTGCAGATGCCCCAGAGCCAATATGCAAGGTAATCAGATTACATTTATCTGCTGGTTTGCCCAATAACTTTGCGGCACGTTTAGAAACATATAAGTGAGATGTACCATGGAAACCATATCTACGTACGCCTAATTCTGTGTACCATGCGCTAGGTACGGCATAACGATAGGCATAATCTGGCATTGTTTGATGAAAAGCAGTATCAAACACTGCAACTTGACGCGCGTTTGGCAATAATTGTTTTGCTGTAACTATACCTAGTAAAGCAGATGGGTTGTGCAAAGGAGCAATTGATGAAAGTTCTTCAATTGTTTTCATTACGTCATCATTTATTTCAACAGAAGAAGCGAATTTATCCCCCCCCATAACCACACGGTGACCGACACCTTTTATTTCATTCATATCAATAGACGCTTCGCGTAACATAAACAAAACAACGTTTAATGCTTCGTTATGATTTTTCATTTCTGTATCTTTACGCTGCTTTGTACCGTCTGGGTATTTCTGCGTTATAAAGGAATCTGGTAAACCAATTTTTTCTACGTTTCCGCCAACTATTACTTTTTTAGAGTCGGCATCAAAAACCTGATATTTAAGTGATGAAGAACCACAATTCAAAGCAAGTAT
>CALXQT010000031.1 GCA_944390835.1 uncultured Alphaproteobacteria bacterium
TGTTGGTTCAAGGATATTTCTATACCTATTATGGGCTGTACTTTATTTTTAGGCATCACATCTGAAAATTCTGCGCAACCAGACATGAGATTAGTATCAGTAAGCGCACAGGCCGTCATCCCCAAATTATTACATAAATTTGGAATATCTTTTACTTTCAACGTACTTGCACCCACAGAAAATCTAGAATGGGTTCTAAGATGAACAAATTGATTTTCCATGCCGAAACAATAGCAAAAAACAGTCTAATATCGCAACTATATATTTAAAAAATTTAGGATTTTTTTGTTGACATTTGTTTATAGAACAAAAAAACGGGGTGGCCCCCGTTTTTTAATGTAATTTTCCGCAACAATGCTTATATTTCAGACCAGACCCGCAGGGGCAGGGCGCATTTCTACGAGCCTCTCCAGCCTGATTCAGAGCCGCATCATGTTGCGCCCGTTCTTTTTCTGTTGCTGCAACATCTTCTCGGGTTAACTCCATTCTGGAGATATAAGAAATTGACATTAATTTAAAATTATTAATCGTATTTCTAAATAACCCCAAAGCCTCTTGTTTATATTCATACAAAGGATTTTTCTGAGCATATCCACGCAATCCAATTGCGGTTTGCAAGTAATCCATTTGTTGCAAATGACGCTTCCATACAGAATCCAATGCCCCAAGCATCATTTGACGAGATGCCATCTGCATTAGTTCCGGACCGTACTTTTCTAACTGTTGGTTATACCGACGCATAGCCAAACTTAATAATATTTCATATGCTTTTCTTTCTGTTATAGTTTCATCTGTCTTCCATTTTTCTATATCTGTTATATCAAGCGCAAACGTACGCATCATGGTATCATGAATACCTTGAATATTCCAATCCATCGGTTGCGCTTTTTCGGGGATATTATTTTCACAGATAAATTCAACCACATCTCCTATCATTTCTTTGGCCAGCGGAGATAAATCTTTTGATACCATTAAATCATCTCGTTGCTTATAAATGACATTACGTTGTTCGTTCATAACGTCATCATATTTTAATAACTCTTTACGTGATTCAAAGTATCTAGCTTCTACACGTTTCTGCGCTTTTTCCAACGCTTTTGTAATCCAAGGGTGTGTAATTGCCTCGCCAGTTTTTAAACCTAATGTTGTCAGCATACCATCCAATCGTGCTGCCCCGAATATGCGCATTAAATCGTCATCCAAAGCCAGAAAGAACTTTGAATCTCCGGGGTCTCCTTGACGTCCGCTACGTCCACGCAACTGATTATCAATACGTCTAGACTCATGCCTTTCCGTCCCGATAACATATAAACCACCGGCTTCTAGTACTTGTTTTTTATTATTTTCTATTCTTTCATAAATTTCTTTTTTCTTTGACTCAAAATCTGGGTCTGCTGGATCAAGTGCAGCAATTAAATTTTCAGCGTTACCACCCAATTTAATATCAGTACCACGACCCGCCATATTAGTTGCAATCGTAAGAGCCCCCGGCGCACCAGCCTGAGCAACAATTTTTGCCTCTGATTCATGGTGCTTTGCGTTCAACACTGCTGGTTCTACCCCCAGTTTTTTACGAACTATCGAAGCCAATTCCTCAGACTTTTCTATGGAAACCGTACCCACAAGAACTGGTTGCTTCCTTTCCATACACTCTGCAATTTGTTTTATGATTGCGTCATATTTTTCTGCTTTATTGCGGTATATTTCATCATGGTGATCAATTCTAGCAACCGGTCGATTAGTAGGAATTGAAACAACGCGTAATTTATAAATTTCTTCAAATTCTGCGGCCTCTGTCATTGCGGTTCCCGTCATCCCAGATAAAGTAGGAAACAAACGGAATAAATTTTGATACGAAATACTAGAAACCGTCTGATTTTCAGGTTGAACCTTTACATGTTCCTTTGCCTCAATTGCCTGATGCAGTCCCTTACCAAAGCGTCTACCTGTCATAACACGTCCGGTAAATTCATCTACTATCAAGATTTCACCGTCTCGAACAACATAATTCACATTTTTATGATATAAATTGTGCGCCAATAACGATTGTTGAATATGCATAACCAATGCGGCGTTCTCGGAAGCATATAAATTATCACCGATTAATAATCCCGCTTCTTTTAAAAGTCTGGTCGCGGTATCTACACCGACTTCGGTTAAAGTAACATGACGATCTTTTTCATCTTTTTTAAAATCGTCCGGTCCCAGTTTAGAAACTACCACATCTACTTTCTCGTACAATTCACTGGTATCCTCGGCAGGACCCGAAATTATCAACGGTGTACGCGCTTCATCAATTAAAATACTATCTACTTCATCAACTATTCCGAAAAACAAGGGACGCAGAACTTGTTGTTCTTTTGAAAACTTCATATTATCGCGCAAGTAATCGAAACCCAATTCAGAATTAGTTACATAAGTTATATCACAAGCATATGCATTACGACGCTCTTCATCGGTCATATCGTGCTGAATTACGCCGACAGACATACCCAAAAATTTATAAACTTGCCCCATCCATTCCGCATCACGAGACGCCAAATAATCGTTTACTGTGACCAAATGCGCACCTTTGCCATACAAAGCCTTTAAATATAACGCCAAAGTCGCGACCAAAGTTTTACCTTCACCTGTTTTCATTTCAGCGATTTGACCGTTCGTTAAAACCATACCACCAATCATCTGAACATTGAAATGACGCAAACCTATGGTTCTGATAGAAGCCTCGCGTACTGCCGCGAACGCATCAGGTAAAATATTTTTTTCTTTTTCACCGTCTGCGATACGCTTTCGTAATAAATCTGTCTGCGAGCGCAATTCGTCATCAGACATTGCATGATATTTCGGCTCTAAATCATTGATTAACGATACAACTTTGTCATAAGACTTAACGATTCTGTCGTTTGCAGAACCCAGAACTTTTCCAATTAAATTTTTTAACATATTATTTCCTCATCTTATCTTGAATGGTATAGCAATTTTGCACCTTGCGGTCAAGATACTTTATGATATAATGCATTAAGTAAAACAAACAAGTAGCAAAATTAAAGCATTTTTTCAACAATCTTTAATTTTACTCTTAAATCAATCAATTACGGGGGTCATCATGAGAGAAAATGTGCAACGTCTTAGTCCTTCAAACATTACCAGTGAAGTTTTTGTAATTGCGCCGACGCAGATAGAATATATTGCTCAGATATTCGGTGATAGTGTTGCGGACGCTATGAATATGCGGACATTTGCTCAGAAAATTCGCCAGATAGCAGAACAATCTTTACGTACGGCGTTATCGGCAGCAAAGCACCAAGGTGAAAGAAAGTAACAACATAAAAAACTAATTATTTTTTATAATAAAAAAAATTCCGCTGATGCGGAATTTTTACATACCATCATCATAAACAGAGTAGGTTATTGAACCATTTTTAACTCTTAATCTTCCTTTGGTTGCAGTGCTCATATTTCCATAATACGTGGTATCGTTTATACGAACGTTCAACGAAGGAGTCGTCTTTTTATTTTTACGAAGATAAATTTTTTCTCCGTCAAAATTCAATACGCGTCCACAATCATTTGCCTCGTCCGCAGCAGCACCGTATCCCCTTGTTGTTAACCCCGAGCCACAAGCATTTCTTGTACCTGTTTTACCCTGTGAGATTGAAGAAGCTGCCGCCCAGAAACCCTCGCCAACATTTGTACAAGTCGTATCATTTATATTTGCAAGATAACTTCCACCTGAACAAGATATCTTACAATCGTCTTCAGAATCATGATTCGTCGCTGCGGTACCGCTTATGGTGTAATTATCCAAGCATTCATTCACCGTACTTATAGAACCCTGAACCAGTGCATGTCCCCCAACGTACCAGTTCCCCGCAGGAGTGGTACAGGTGCCATATGCTTCTGTAACTCTTGTTCCTGCAGCACAAGATATTTTACAATCCAAAGACGAATCATGATCCGCAGCATCTGTCGTTGACTTCGTTGAATATCCTGCTCTACAACTTTTTACATTAGTATCAGATGTTGACCCCGCTGGTACCGTATGAGCTGTAGTATACCAACTGCCCGTTGGTGTTGTACATAACCCGTTGGCTAATACTACTTGTGTCCCTGCGGTACAAGATATTCTACAATCAGTTACTTCATCGTGATCTGCCGCCGTTGTTCCCGCTATGACATAACTTGTCGGACAGGCTGTCGCCTCTGGTGATGTACTGCCATATGAAACAAGGTGTTCGCCAATATAAACATTTCCGTTGCTAATTGCAGTACAAGTTCCTTTTGCCGAAAGTACTCGATAACCACCATCACACATTATTTTGCAATCCTGCATCTTTGATTTACCGTCAGATAAATCATCCTGATAATTAATAGGACACGTATTCTGTACCCCATTTACACAATATGTTGCACCTGTACATTGCGCTTGTCCTGTACGTGTTGTTTCTGATGTTCCACCTGTTGAATAATAACCTCTATCCACAGTATAACGTCCCTGTTCAACACTAGCTTTTGGGAACGAGCCCCCAGGGCAGTAATAATTTGCACCACCACATGGGGTACACTTTGTTACGTTAGGTGGTAGATAATTTCCCGGAGAACATTGTATTAAATTAGAAGAAGGACACGTCGTTCCACCAGCACATTCAGCCGTATTACTATATACAGAACAAGGACGACAAGCATTTCCTGCAACTGGTTCAGGATAACATTCTGTTGAAGAAGATGATTTTGTCATATAATAACCGGGATTACAACTGCTGTATTGTATTTCTGTTGGGCATGTATACCCAGCAGCAAAAACCTTACCCACGCAAAAAAGCACGCATAAAAAAACAACATACCGCAGAAAACGAAACATTCTTCTCACTTCTTTTTATCTTTTATTTCTATTTTAAGAAAAAAGCACTATGTGTTGCAAGTAAAAAATTTCCTTTATTCTTTTTTTTAATTGCAAAGGCACGAAAGCCTGATAAAATTTATAATGCAGATGCGCGGAGCATAGCCGTCTGAACAGGGCGGAGGAAAGTCCGGACTGCTTGGGACAGCATATCGGCTAATGACCGAGCGGAGCGATCCGACGATTAGAGCAACAGAGACGAATCGATTTATTTCGAGTGAAACGGGCAATCTCTATGCGCAGCAACTTCAAATAGGTCCCCTATACAAGTCCCAAGTCGGGGACGGGTAGAAGGCTTGACATCTTGTGGCAACACATTATGCAGATTAATTATGCTCGCTACCTTGATTTGGTTATAAAACGAGATCTTGGCAGAAC
>CALXQT010000032.1 GCA_944390835.1 uncultured Alphaproteobacteria bacterium
GGCAGTCCACCAATTTTTCTAAAACTATCCAACTCACCGATATCATGTCCAGATAATTTTAATACAGAATACAGCAAAGCACTACCATGTCCTGCAGACAAAACAAATTTATCACGTCCACGACGTAAAAAATTTGCGTAAACCACTGTAACTATATCAGCTGCGTCTAAAACAATGCCAACATGCCCAGACCCAGCACTACGTATAGCGTTTAACGCATGCGCTCGTACTGATTTAGACATTTCTTTCAATTGTTTGGCATCAAATCTCATTTTATGATATTATATCACAAAACAGGTGTAAAAAAATGTTAAAAATTTGGACAGATGGTAGTTGTTTGGGGAACCCGGGTCCTGGTGGCTGGGCATTTATTGCAACTAATGGGAAAGAAATCGCGGAGCGAAATGGTGGTGAATCAAATACTACTAATAATCGAATGGAACTAACGGCTGTCATTAAAGCCTTGTCTGCTGCGAAAAAGCACGATGAACTTGAAATACACACAGATAGTCAATACGTAAAAAACGGTATGGAAAAATGGGTCCGTCAGTGGAAAAACAACAATTGGCGAAATGCGGAAAAGAAACCCGTAAAAAATAAAGAATTATGGCAACAATTAGATGAACTTGCTCAGACTAAAAAAATAAAATGGGTATGGGTAAAGGGTCATGCCGGTCAAGAAATGAACGAACGTTGTGACGAACTTGCACGCAGTGCCGCCGAAAAAATCACTGACGATACCCCTGTGCCACTATAAACATTTCCACACTATCTTTTCTGGACGCGGGTGGCTTAATGTGATGAACCGTTTCAAAAGATTCTTTAATTTGCTTTAATAAATCATTGGTCGTTCCACCTGTAAAAGATTTAGCGATAAAAGTACCTCCGGGTTTTAGTGCTTTTTTTGCAAAATCAAAGGCGTATTCTAATAGGACCATTTGACGCAAGTGGTCTGTTTTCTTATGCCCAACAGTATTCGGCGCCATATCAGATAAGACTACATCAACAGTCCCATTTGAAGCGGCATCGTCAGATAAATTCAATTTCTCCGTCAACCAATTCAATGCTTCATCCGTAGTAAAATCGCCCTGATAAAACTCCACCCCGGGGATTGATTTTATTTCTAATAAGTCCATCGCAAAAACTTTAGACTTTGGAAAATCGCGCATTACATATTGCGTCCAAGAACCAGGTGCTGCGCCCAGATCCACGACAACTTGACCATTTTTTAAAAATTTAAATCGCTCATTTATTTCTATCAACTTATATGCTGCACGAGCTCTATAACCATCTTTATGTGCACGTGCGACATATGGATCTGCTGCTTGGCGCTGAATCCATGCAGCAGACGATTTTTTTGAAGCTATTTTTTTATTTAATATTTTCATTGATTATTTCTAACGAGAAAAAAAACCGCGCTTTTTAGTATTCTGATTTAATAGTTTTTTACGCATATCATGATAGAAAACTTCTGCTTCTTCCCTAGGTCCACCATATACAACCCAAGCCCTTTCAGAATCTACACTAAAAAAAACATTTCGTACCCCATGATGTTTATAATAAACAGTGACCATATAACCCGTCAACTGATGCTGTGGAGTAGTATCAAAAACAGGCTCAGGAATAGAAACGGAATAAATATCCCAATTAAAAATCTTTTTAAAGTTCATTTTTCTCGCTCCTTTTTATAAGCCTTTATTTTACAACGGGTGTTTTTATAAAACGAAATAGCATTAGCAAGCGCACGCTTCTGTGAAACGATACCAAGTTTTTCAGAATCTGTTGGGAAAAACACCTCTTGTTTACCATGATACAAATATTCGACTTCTACTATATACCCCAATAACATTCGTCCTGCATCTACATATACCGCATAATGTGGTTTGGGTGCTTTTACCGCCACGGGCGTCCAATCAAATAATTGCCGAATTCCTTCAATAGTAAATAACTTTTTCCACTTCATTTAATTTCCCGTTTTTTTCAGTTTATCCATTACGGCTTCCATTCCCCCCATACGCTGTATCATCGCCATTTGCTGACGCATTTTGGTATATTGTTTTATAATATGTTCAACATCTCGAACCGTACAGCCCGCAGACTCTGCAATACGTGCTTTGGCATTCGCAAATATTTTTTCTGGATCTGTACGTTCTGCTGGTGTCATTGCCTCTAGTATCTTAATTTGAGCATCGACACTGCCATCTTTAATTTTTTCTTTCATTGCAGAAACAGCACCAGACATACCTGGAACCATTTTTAATAAACCGCTAAAACTGCTCATTTTCTTTATTTGTTTTAATTGCGCCAACATGTCATTCATATCAAATTGACCGCTCATCATACGTTCAGCAGATTCCTTCATACCACTTGGAATCTTTTCTTCCATTTTTTTTAATTCTTTCTCATCAATTTTAGCTTCTACGTTATCTGTAGCAGTTGTATCAATTACTTTATCCGCTTTCTTTTTTCTTCCAAACCCAAACATATTTTGCTCCTTCGTTTATTATTAATAATAACTTTATTTTTTCTTATTTGAATTGTCCAGATACTTTTTTAGATAACGCCCCGTTAAAGAATCTGGGTTTTCGGCTACTTGTTCTGGGGTACCTGTTGCAATAACACGCCCCCCCCCTGCACCGCCCCCAGGCCCTAAGTCAACAATCCAATCCGCAGTTTTAATAACCTCAAGGTTATGCTCTATTACGATCACAGTATTTCCCTGATCAACCAATTCGTGTAGCACAGATAACAATAACTTTATATCCGCAAAATGCAAACCTGTGGTGGGTTCGTCTAATATATAGATAGTTTGGCCGGTACTACGTGCCGCCAATTCTTTAGATAATTTTATACGCTGAGCCTCGCCACCAGACAAGTCTAATGAACTCTGACCCAATTTTATATAATCAAGTCCGACTCTTTTTAATAATTCTAATTTTCTAGCGATTTGCGGAACGCTGCTGAAAAATCTGTATGCTTCCTCTACAGTCATATTTAAAACGTCCGCGATAGATTTCCCTTTATATTTTACTGCCAACGTTTCGTCGTTATATCTTGCCCCATGACATTTATCACACTCAACGTATACATCTGCCAAGAAATTCATTTCTATTTTTATCTGCCCGTCACCTTGACATGCTTCACAGCGTCCGCCTTTTACATTAAACGAAAAACGTCCAGGGCCATAACCACGCGCTTTTGCCTCGGGCAGACCGGCAAAGAAATCTCGGATATTAGAAAATACACCAGTATATGTAGCGGGATTACTGCGCGGTGTACGACCAATTGGCGACTGATCAATATCTACGACCTTGTCTATATTTTCCATACCACGAATGATATCATGCGCCCCCATTTCTATTTTTGAATTATATA
>CALXQT010000033.1 GCA_944390835.1 uncultured Alphaproteobacteria bacterium
CAGGGGATATGGCGGAATGGTAGACGCTGAGGACTTAAAATCCTTTGGTTATTGCAACCGTGTGGGTTCGAGTCCCACTATCCCCACCAAAAATTTAACCGCGATATTCGCGGTTTTTATTCAAAAAGGATGTGTAGCTCAGCTGGTTAGAGCGCTTCGTTCACATCGAAGAGGTCGTTGGTTCGAGTCCAATCACATCCACCATATTATTTTATTTTCTTGATTTTTAAGCGATTTTCTGATATACTTTAACTCACGAATAACGGACGATGCGTCCGCTTTTTTATTGCCCCCGCAATTTCTCTGCGGGGGATTTTTTTACCCCAAGGAGAACTTTATGTACAAATACATCAACCTGTTTTCAGGTATAGGTGGTTGGGAATTGGGATTACAAGACCTGCCAATGGAAAACGTATTATCTTGCGAAATTGATAAATATGCACGGCAAACCTTTCTTGCAAACTTTCCCGACCTGCCCTGCGTAAAAAACAATAATTATCCAACCGATATAAGAAGCCTGGACCCGTATGATATTCCAGAATTTGATATCTTGGTCGGCAGTCCGCCATGTCAGTCGTTTTCTATGGCAGGTCTTCGTAAAGGTCTGAAAGACGATAAAGATGATAAAGGTAATATGTTTTTCTATGTCTTGAATATTATAAAGCAACGTCGTCCGAAAGCGTTTATACTGGAAAATGTAAAGGGATTACTTACTGCCGAAGGTGGCAGAAGTTTCAGGATTATTCACGACCTGTTCAGAAACGCCGGTTATTCTTTTCACTATAAAGTAATAAAGGGATGTGATTGCGGCATACCACAGATAAGACAGCGGGTGTTTATGGTTGGTTTTCGTGGCGAGAACCAAGAAACCAGCAACTTTCAATTTCCAGAACCTGTCCCGCTAAAGTTTACTATGCGCGATGTGTTTAATTGTAAAACGTGTAATAGAGATATAGGCTGTACTGTCATGACCCACAGCAGTGGGAAGAAATTTGGTCAACCTCATAATTCAGAATATTACTTGGTTGATGGTGCGCCCAGAAAAATCACACTTGAAGAAAGTCAGAAAATTATGGGAATCCCAGATGATTTTATATTTCCAGTTCCTAAAAGTCAGAAATATAAACAACTTGGTAACGGTATAATACCAGATTGTGTCAGATTGGTCGGACAATCTGTTGTTAAATACTTGCAAGATAATATTCAGGAATATTATAATTCAGTAACATGCGAAAGTTAGTTATTAAATTATTTTCTTTTTTAATAGCGGTTTTCTTGGCTATCCCAACATTTGCTTTTGATATAAGCGAATTACAACAATGTCAAAGTATAGCCATTAAAAAAATGTCTTTGTCTGACAACGTATAGAAAGCGGCAGTTATAATTGGACGGACAGTGCGACAAAATCTAATGCAGAAAATTGTATGTTCTTTGATCAAGAAGATAAAGCGTTTACTAAACAATTTAATTATTTGTGGGATTTGTATAAAAAATAAAAAGCACCCTTTCGGGTGTTTTTTAACGTAAACCTTTTGCACGACAGCATGCTGATGCGGCACTGCGCCAGTCAGAGTATTTCTTTGATGGGGAACGTAAGTCTTGCCATGGTTGCCACCCGTTACAGCTTTTACTCTCCCCTGTTCCAGAACATTTTACATACCTGCGTAGTGTACAAGTTTGGTTGGAGGTTTTTCCTGTATCGGTGGTGCACTTTACAACGACTGTTTGATTTTTTGCGTCATTCTTACCAAGTTCTTTGGAGGATAACAATTGGTACGCATTTGCGCTGTATATTGATGTGCCAATTAAACATATCGCAATAAATAATTTTTTTATCATATTATGCGCTCCCTTTCGTATATAATTATATAAATTCATAAATGAGAATTCAATGAGTATTTATTCGTTTTCCGCTTCTTTTGTCGTCCAAGGTTCATCGTTCATAACCAAATAATATAACTCTGGGTTTTCGGAACCTGGATTACGGATTATCGGTCTTACAACATAGATATCTACATTACAAGCATTTGTATCTTTTTCCGCTTGTACTTCTTCAAGATTAAAGTGAAATTTGTTTGCGAAATCCATAGCCTGAAGAAATGCAGCATCATCGTCTGCGGCGTTATATGTATCCCCTGCCCACATTAACCACATACCATGATTTATGACGTTTTCTTGCCCCTGTAAGTCGTCAGCTGATAATAAAGTTAAAGGTTTAAATTCAATATCACTGGTGAATTCACCGGTACTGGTTTCTGTCCAATCGTACATTCCACCAATAAAGTTTAGTGCACCAAATAAAAGCCCCCCTGTACGCTCTAGTTTTGCCAGTGCCCCTATGTTACTTAAAGAAGATTGAAATAGCCAATCTCGAATTCGTCCAGATAAGATGCTGCTTTTTGCAACTTTTGCGGCATTTCGTAACTGTTTACCACCTGTGTTGGCGGTTTTTACTGTACGCCACAAGCGCGCTATGATGTTACCGCGTTGCGCAGGTTTAAGCACACTACGTAAAGCAACACGATATTTGTTTAGGTCTGTAAAAGTTTGGCTATATTCGCGATACTTCCTGACGTTGTCATCTGTATTTTCTAAATTACGCATCGCTTTTGTGTAATCTTCTATTTCTTTTGTTTTTGTCGCGTGTCTTACGGCGTCTGTTGTTTTATCTATTGTCTTTAATTCTTCGGCGGCTTTGGCAGACTTTTGCCCAAGTCTTATATAATCACGAACAGAATCCGTTTGGCGTAATGTGCGTAATGAGCCGGATAGTGACTTTAATGTTTTGGAAGCGCGTGCAGCTTTTGTTGCACCAAGTACAGCAGTTCCACCACCAACGGTTGCAACGGTAATCGCTACGTCTAAGCCGATTTCTAAATAAGAAATCCATTGTAAATTAACGTCACCAGCAACATAATAATCGTTTGAATCATTTTCCATGTTAACGGTTTCTTTCATTGCAAGGTTTATTATAGTGTTATCTTTTGTTAATGCTGATTTTCCTGTACATTTGCCGTTTTGAGGAAATAACGCATCTATATTGTCTTCTATATATTTTAAAGAAACAGTATTGTTTTTTCCTGGACCAACAAAGTTATCTAATGCCCCAGATTCTACAACCATAATAGCATACCATGCAGGGTCTGTGTTTGTCCAAATAGCATCATCATCTGGTGCCCCAACACGAGGATTTGGATCTGAAGACGGCAGCTGCTTTTTATTACCTAATAATATACGTTGTTTTAATATTTTTGGTTGAGTCTCGTAATTTACGATAACTTCTCTTCCCCCCGGAAATATATACTCAATAGGTAAAAAGGTTATCGTATCATCATCAGCAAGTCCTGCGAATTCCGGACATTCTAAAACCGATTGTAAGACGTCTTTTTTTTGAAATGTTTGGTAAATCCATTTGCGTATATCTTCTTCCGAAGATGTTTCTGAAACCGTGTCAGATGAGGCAACAAGTGCGTCGTGAAAAACGCCAGTCGCACATTGGGTGTCGTCTGGTTGGCGTGCCAAAAGTTCTGATATAGAAATGAAGTCAGAAGATTCTGGTGTTGTGCTTGTGTTTTCATCAGTTGTTACGCAAAGCGCCACATTTGTGGCGCATAAAACAAGTGCTAAAGATGTTAGAAACGTGCGAAACATTTAAAATAGTCCTGAAGCTCCAATGAATTGCCCGCAAGTATTAATAATTCTTTGACGCTCTGTCTGAATCTTGTTAATTAATACATCGTATGGATCTGATGAAGAGCGCGTCCCAGATTCTTGAACGTCAGAGCCAGGAACACAATGATCTCCTTCTTTTTTGTAGCCAGAATCGCTATCACATGCCCAGTCCCAACATATTTTTACGTTTTTTAAATCATCTTCTGTAAAAGAAATTTCTTCTGTTTTGCCTTGTATTTTAGATTGTTTTTGTTCGGCAATTTTTGATTGCAAGCCATCTAAAGAGGGAATATAAATAACGCCTGTTTCATCGGTTGGTTTCGATACCCCGGGACACCACATGGTGTCAGTTTCTTCGCATGGGCCCCATTTATCGTTTTTAAATGGCGAGTCTGTTGTAGTGCTGCCGCCGTTCAGACATGTTTGAACCCCCGGCGACCCATTTGACAGTTCACAGAACATTGTTCCACCAGGACCAACCCAACGCATTCCTTTGTTATATACAGTATTACAGCATGTATAAACAGTGTTGCCACCCATCATTATAGGGTCATATACACAGTCACCACCAGATTCAGAGAAGAATTTTGCGCCACCAGCGGCGGCACCAGCAATAGTCGCACCTGCCACCACGAATGGGTATGCTGGACCGGTAAGGGTACCGACAGAAGCACCTATAGTCAATCCGCCTAAAGCCCCATAAAGAACATCGCTCCAACTATGGGGACCGTTTCCGACTGTCCCTTGATAAACAAGCAGACCACCACCAACAACCCCAAGCCCCCTAAAAAATTTTGACGCAGGTGTTAAACTATTCCATCTGGTTCGTACGGTAGTCGCAGCAGCAGCTGCCCCCCCACCAGTGCCGGCGGTTGTTGTCGCAGCATTAGAATTTTGTAAACCAGCAGTGCTTACAATTAACATTAATGATAGTATTGAAACTTTAATAATGCGATTTAGCATGTCTTTAATAAGTCCCCCTTAACTGCTTTTGACATTCTGCAAACGCTATGTTTTTACTGCGGCAGTTTTGTAATGTTGCTAAATCCGCATTAAGTGTTGATAACTTCATTATTTCTGTGGTGCAATATGCTCTAAGTCCATTATTATTTGTATCTACGACGTTTATCTGATTATAAGATTCAGCATTTTTGTATGGGGCATATCCAGCAGTATCATTTTGAATGCGCTGTGTAAACGTTAAATCAGATGCAGTTTTGGGAAATTCGGCTTTTGCTAGTTTTGAATCACCGTAAGATTCTGCAGAAGATTGTAAGTTTTCCAATTCTTGCTTTCTCTCCAACATTTCTTGTGCCCAAGGGTCGCCATTCCATGTGGGTAATTGCTTTTCAATAGAGTATGGATTTTGAAATTCTGCTTTTTGTGTGTTCTGACTTGTCGTAGCAGTAGGAAATGGAACATAAGTACCAATTGAAGGTACCGCCAATGCGTTTTGAGAAACATATTTACTGAATTCTGTATCTATATAACTGGCACAAGGGGTTACATAATTATGATTAGGTAGACTTGCCAATTGTACAGTTAATGTTGGTCTGGCATCTTCTACGTCCACATCTACACAATTATTTCGTGAAGAACAATATGTTGCCACCAAAGCTGAAACAACTATTTGGCAATCGCTGCTGCTTACGTCCGTTCCCTGGACATATACAGGCACAGGCATACGTTGATTATACGGACTGCTAGGATCCCAGAAAGGATTTGAAGAATAGTTTTGGACGTTTTGAATCTGACCATATTTGGAAAAAGGCGTGTTTGATTCAGGAAACGTAGTAGCAATGGCCGAAGTCATTGTTGCGGAACCAAAACCTAA
Organism: uncultured Alphaproteobacteria bacterium; assembly: GCA_944390835.1. Taxonomy (GTDB): domain Bacteria; phylum Pseudomonadota; class Alphaproteobacteria; order Rs-D84; family Rs-D84; genus Enterousia. The sequence continues at coordinate 5,507 of CALXQT010000033.1, forward strand.
GATTAAGACAGTCATAAAAAAGAAGTGTCTATTCATTTCTCTATCCATTATTCCCTATTATTACATAGTATTATATCAAAAAGGTCATCGCAATTAAAGTCAAAATTCCAGCACCGATGAAAAACGGCGCAAACGGTATAAATTTCTGTTTGGCATGTTTTCCCCATATTATACCCATTATACAAGATATAAATAAAGTTATCGCTAACCCAGTAACGCCTAACCATACTCCTCCAACAGCGATTAATTTTATATCTCCCAGCCCGATTGGGGTATCTGACGTGTTTTTTTTGCGGTTAGATAGTTCAAATATAAAGCCTATTATT
>CALXQT010000034.1 GCA_944390835.1 uncultured Alphaproteobacteria bacterium
ATCTTCATCAAGTGTAACATAGCCTATAACCCGCAGAAAATCAAGAAAAATTAAACCCAATCAATTTCTATCAATCTTAATAAAAACGGACTGTTAATCCGTATGTCACTGGTTCGAGTCCAGTTGCCCGAGCCACGATTTTCCGCAGATTTCTGCGGATTTTTTATTATCTATCTACCAGCCTATTTTTATGCAAAATTGGATGAAAGTTGTTCTAAATTGCTCTAGTTGTAGAACAAAAACACATATTTGACACACAGTAATATATATGCTTTTAATGCCAATTTCGTAACTTTTTATTAATTTCTAATGCTTATCTTATATTTTTGATATATAATATCATAACATGACTATAGAAAAGAATTTTCTATCCGATAAAAACGGTAAACCATTGGTTCTATACCATGGAACATATTATGATTTTGATTATTTCAGACCTCTGACACATTTCGGTTCAAAAATTAATGCTGAAACCAATCTGAATGAAGGAAAGTGGAAGAGAGATAAAAACATCGATATAAACAAACCTAAACTAATACCTATAAACATTACTGATTATAACTATCCGGAAATACCCGATTTAAACGACCATAGTGTAAAAAATTGGATTGGTATATTATTTCAATATATATGCGCCCCACAAATTCAAAATCTTTTAGCAATTTTAAAAATAACAAATGAAAAAGAATTTCAAGAAAAATACCAAATAGAATTTAATAAATTAATGAACTCTGAAATAACTGTACCTCCAGAATTTGATTTTATATGCGAACCAATATCAAAAAATATGACAGAAATTGCCATAAATGATGAATTATCAGCAGAAACATTGTTTAATATTTACAATAATGAAAATCTATTCTTCCAACGCATGATTTTATATTTTGAATCGATTGGGATTCATGGATTTAAGTACAAAAATTTCACCGAAGGTGCTGGTAATTATTCGTATATCATATTCCGCCAGAATGACATTCATAGGCAAGACAAAAATCTTCCCACATATGATTTACCGAAAGTTTCTGGAATACAAAGATTAGCAAAAATAAAAACTGAATTTATCTCAACCCACAAAAAACGGGTATTATCGAAAACAGAAAAGCAATCTTTATTAAACGAAATTTATAACTTTTACGTATTTCGTTTCCAGGAAATTAAACGTAAACAACTTTCTCTTAAAAGCCTTAATTCTTTAAATGAAAAATAATGTTTTACTATAAAACAAAACTCGTACTTGTTCTTAATATATATCTCTTATTTAACCCTTTCTAAAACCTGTATCCGTATTAGCTTCTCATACGCATCATAATCGTTGCAAAAAACATCATCTTCTATTAAATTTGCCAAACCAGGCAACCCAGATTTGTCTGCCTGACCTGGAATTACACAATGACTTGTCTTTACATACAACCACTTCTTAGGTACTGATAATATTTTCCCAGTCTTTTTATCGCGACAAATTATAGTCCCTGCATATCCCGTCGCTCCTAAAAACTTAGTATTAGGTTTAACGTATCTTGGCCGCCTTATGATCTGTCCTAAAAAGGGGCTGTTAGAATATGGGGACGGACATACACTTAAAGAAACAACCGCAACCAAGTCATAATTTCTATTAAACCGCACGTCTTGTTTTAAAATATTTCTAAATTTTCTGTAAATTACACTATCCTGATTTGAAATGCTTTGCCCAGGATTGGACTTCCATTCATCATAATCAAACCATTCCACAAACTGATAATTTGCGCCGAATAATTCATTCACCTTGTTAGCAGTTAACTTTTCTTTCATTTAATTGCTCGCATCATTTAAACCGTAAAAACGCTTTTTCAAATAAAACAACATAAAGAAAGTCTATTTTTACATAAAATTATCTATAGCGTTTTCTGAGCAGTCTTATAATTATCACAAAACCTACATATTTTGCGTGCTTCTTCTATCGCTTCGTCCGGCGTCAAACCAGTTGGTATTGTTTGACTTTTCCCGTTCTGATCTTTGTATAAATTAATGGTTTGTCCCCCAATAGTAGGCATATATGAATACGTTACTGCCCCCTTTTCTAATACCCGCCACGTATTACATGCACCTAACTCACATCTCTCCTGACACCCGTTGCATTTTAATATATTTAATTCTTGGTCCTGAACAAACATTTTATACCCCTTTGATGTCTTCTATACCACTATAACTAAACTATTTTCCCAGAAATTCAAGATATTTTTACTATATCTCTACTGTGAAGCATGTCAAAAAAACACCTGAGAGAAATAAAAAACCGATTTGTTGACAAGAATTAGTTTCTTTTTAATAATTAAAAAAGGATATAAAAATGAAAAAAATACAAATATACAGATGTAATATGCCAAGAACGCAACCGCTTATGATATTAAAGCGCCTTAAGTACCCATTTAACAGAAAGAAACAAAAAGCCTTTATCAAAAACAATCCTCTTATAATGAAAAAATATGATTTTAATAAAAATCCAGGAAAGCATTTATATGATATTCCTGTCTTTATCATTTCTTATAATAGATTGTCCTATGTAAAACAGATGGTTGAATGGTTAAAGAAATATAATCTACACAATATACACATAATAGACAACGCATCTTCTTATCCACCGTTATTAGAATACCTAAAAAACTGTCCTTGTACTGTACATAGAATGGATAAGAACTGGGGACATGAGGTATTATGGCGTTGCGGTAAATTTAACAGAATAATAAGAAATTCTCTATATATTGTTTCTGATCCTGATATTGCACCTAACGACAAATTACCAAAAGATTTCCTTTTTCACATGTATAAAATCCTGGGCCAATATAAAAATATAACAAAAGTTGGTTTCGCGCTTAGCATACAAGATACAGAAACAGCAAAAATTGACCCGCAATACAAAATCTATGAAAAACATTATTGGACTCAACGTCTAGTAGATGAAAAACTAGAAATATATAATGCAGATATTGATACGACTTTTGCCCTATATCGCCCCGGGAAACTAAGAGCCAGTTCATTAGAGTTTTATTTTGGAATAAGAATTGGTGGTGACTATACTGCCAAACATTTACCGTGGTACATAAATATTAACAAAGGAACAGAAGAAGATGTATATTATAAAACCCACGCAGATTTAAAGTTTTCTACATGGGCACGAAATTTAATTAATAAATAAAATTCTATGCCTAGAATTTAAACTACCCACAACAATGTAACATTATTCATATAACACAGTTCACTAAAATTATAACCGCACACTTATTGTTTAGCACTACACTTAAATTGCATATCGTACAATGTCTTATACGCTCCGCACTCGTGCTGCATCAATTCTTCGTGGGTACCTTGCTCTACTATTTCACCATGATTAACAACGACTATCTTAGATGCGTTCCTAATTGTAGATAATCTGTGTGCTATGACAAACACAGTCTTATCCTTCATTAAATTTTCTATCGCTTGCTGAACTACTGCTTCAGATTTATTATCTAATGCCGATGTCGCTTCATCTAATATCAATATTGGCGCATTTTTCAAAAACGCACGTGCAATTGCCACACGTTGTTTCTGTCCACCAGACAACAATATACCCCGCTCCCCTATCTGTGTATCAAGCCCGTTCCTTAAACTGCTAATAAAATCATCTAAACACGCCATTTTAACCGCAGTATTTAATTGTTCTTCTGTAGCATTCTCGTTACCCAACATGATATTGTCTCTTATCGTCCCAGCGAACAAGAAATTATCTTGAAAAACAACGCCGATATTTTGACGCAATGACTTTAATGAAAAATCCCTAATATCTATACCATCAACTAAAATCGCACCGCTTGTCGGATCATAAAATCTTGGAAGTAAACTTACTAGGGTAGTTTTCCCGCCACCAGAATTACCAACCAATGCGATAATTTGCCCCTGCTCTACAGTCAAATTAACATGCTTTAAAATGGGGGTACCCTTATTATATTCAAAACATAGGTCTTTAAATTCTATTATCTTGTGTTCCACCGGCATTTCTATAACATTTGACTTATCGGAAATTTCTGGGGTACTGTCCATTATGCTAAAGACGCGTTCTATAGCCATAAAAGACATTAAAACAGAATTATAATTTGACCCAAGACTCTTCATCGGATTATAAAGCATTATCAAAGCCGTTAAAAACGACACAAAACCACCACTAGTTATAATTCCGTTAAGCACAAGGTATGAACCAAACCATATTGCTGCCCCAATACCAATAGATAATATTATATGCATTACAGGGGTTAGCCATCTGGTTTTTTTTACCATTTTCATTTGCAAATTAAACACACCGTCTAAAATGCCTTTAAACTTGTTCTGTTGATAATCACCTAAATTATATGACGTAATCGTTTTATTACCTGCATACGTTTCGTTATATGCAGTCATCAGAGCAGATTCTGCAACCAAAGTACCATCAAAAACCGACTGAATTTTCTTTTTTAACGTTGTCATAGGTAAAAAAGCAACAACCAGAATAGTTACACAAACCAAGGCTAACTGCCACGAATTGTAAAACAAAACAAAAATCAATGAAATCGCAGTAAAAACCTTTTGCACAAAATTTTTAAGGTTAGTTAATAGCCCAGAACATGCGGCATCCGCGTTTCTGTTAAAAAGCTGCAAAATATCTCCGGAATTTCTACGATTAAAAAAGTTGGTTTCAAACATTAGCATTTTTTTATATAAATCTAATTTTAATAGATTTGTAATCTTTGCCCCAACCCACGTGTTTAAATAATTAGCCGCATAAGTCAGCCCCCCCTGCAATGATGTAAATAAAACTATCACTAAGGGAATATACCAAGCCGCTTGTACAGATTTGTCAATCATAACCAAATCCATATAAGGCTTTAAAGACATCGCAATGACGCCTTCTAATGCCCCAATCGGCATGGCTAATAATATGGATAACA
>CALXQT010000035.1 GCA_944390835.1 uncultured Alphaproteobacteria bacterium
GTTTTATGTCTGCCGAATATATAAATCAAAACATGACGAAGCCGGTTGATTACATAGTTTCCGGGAATCAGGTAATTATTACAATTCCAGTTATATTGCGCCCATTTGCAAACACCAGGTTTAACAAAGGCAATGATACGATTTTAACTGTATCAGAAAACAACAACCTTATTGTCAAGGCGTTTGCAACTGCGTGGCGATATCGTGAAATGTACGAAGAATGCGGCGATGTGGATACAGTTGCAAGGAAAGTTGGTTCCACACCACGTACAATTTACAGATTTCTATACATCGCATACATGAACCCAGACAAGATCAACGAGATCTTATCTGGAAAATTAAAAATTAATGTTAATGATTTGTTCCAGATTGCGAGGGAGAATCAACTGCTGTTTCGTCTTGAAAATTGAACAAATCTATTTTTGGACGGTGTGTTTTATGAACAACATCTGACGGGATAGGTAATATTTGGATATCATTAAATCTATATACTTTGACTATGGATAAACCCGCATCTTGTTCATGTCCATTGACGTATTTTTTCTTTTTTTCTAACAAAACTGTCATTGTGTCATCTTGTTCCGTCTGTTTTATTGCGTATCGACCAGATAGAAATTCTTTTTTAAATTCTTCATCTAACATTTCTACGGATTTAGGTTTGACATTTTCGCCAATTTTTACTGACCATTTGGCATCACTTTTGACGTTTACTGATTTAACAATTGTAACTACATCAACAAACTGTTCTGCTGGTAAATTTTTGTCCACATCAGGCACAATATAATTCACAAAATCTTTCTTTTGAATTTCTGGTTCATCGCTATCAGAAAAAGACACTCCACTAATATCTTGGCTCGTGGCACACATGCGATAAAAGCCATTTTTAGCATAAATTGCTTTATCCAAATTTAATTCATCGGGAATAACTTTCGATAGTTCAGTTGCATTTTTAGAAAAAAAGCTGACGGTTGCGTCCCTTAAAAAACTTCCTACATTTTCACCAATGCTTCTTGCATCATAATCATGACCTGTTAAGCTCGTATAGAATCCGTGTATAAATTCTGAATCCAAAACGGCAGGGATGCTTATCAGAGTTCCGATTATACCAACAGTGCTCCAGAAACCACCCTCTTTGTTTGCAACAATGCATACTTCGTATTTCGCTTGTCCTTGCAATAATTCCGCATTTATGTTCGCTAATATCTGTTCGATGCTTTCTATAAATATTTTATAATCTTCCGCTATTATAAAATGTTTGTCTGCCCCATTTGTAAAGAAATGAGTGGAAAAAGTTTCTAATTTTATTACTTTTTTATCTTGTGTCACTTGATTTTTGCCGTTTTTATTCGTTTTATGTTAAAATAACATTATTATAAAATCCAAAAAAAACAACAAGAAACTGACATCGGGATTTTGGGCAAGGTATGTTGCGCGGGGAATTATGGCGGGATTTGGTGTAATGGCGAGTATACACTGGTACCGTCGCCAATAAAAATCCCCGGATTCCGGGGCAAAAGAAACATCCCATGGGATTACCGTGGGATGTCCTATATTCCTGGCGGAGACGAAGGGATTCGAACCCTTGATACCCTTGCGAGTATACCACATTTCCAATGTGGCGCACTAGACCAACTATGCGACGTCTCCTCGTAACAACTTATTATTCAGCAGACTCTTCCGCTTCGTCTTCCGCCTCTTCCAGTTCTTCAACAGGCTCTTCTACCAATGCGTTTTCTAATTCTGCATCTATTTCACGCAATTTCGGATCCTCTGCGACAGCAACTTCCAATGAATCATCTGTGTCCGCAGCAACAGGCGTGTCTTTATAAGATTGAATGAACTCGTGACGTAAGTTATCCACGTCTAACTTACCAGTGGCTATTTCACGTAACGCAACCACAGTAGGCTTGTCGTCTTCCTTATCAACAACTGGTTCAGCACCACCATTCAAATCACGAACACGCTGTGACGCCAACATACCTAACTCATAACGACTTTCCACAAATGGTAAAGTATCTGAATTTGTTATACGAGCCATAATAAAATCCTTTGTTGAAAACGTTTCTAACCACGTTATAATGCCCTAAGGGTGGTCAAAATGCAAGCAGAAAATAAAAAAAACAACATCAATATCGTCTCTTTAGGGTGCAGATTGAATGCCCTGGAAGCCGAAAAAATTAAAAAAATGCTTTCTGGCAGCATAGATAATGCCTTTTTAGTAAATACTTGCGCAGTTACAGGGGAAGCAGAACGTCAATCTGGCCAAACTGTCCGAAAACTTGCCCGAGAAAACCCGAATGTACCAATTTTTGTAACAGGATGTGCAGCAACTAGAAATGCAGAATTATTTTCAAATATTCCGAATGCAATTGTTATACCAAACAATAGTAAAATGAATATAAACGCGTACATAAAAGGCATAAACGCATCTTCTTGCGATTTTACTACCCCACAAATTAGAAACTTTCCCCACCCAGTTCCGAACCTTTCAAAGCAATTTGTTCAGGTTCAAAACGGATGCAACCACAAATGTGCATACTGTATCACCAGATTTTTACGGGGTCCCGCAGTATCTTTTGAATATAAAGATATTTTAAATGACACAAAAGAAGCAGTAGCAAACGGATTTGAAGAAATAGTTCTGACTGGTGTAGATACCGCCAGTTATGCTAATAATGGTATGTTAATATCAGATGTATGCAAATCTTTATTACATGATATACCAGGCATTAAGCGATTACGTATATCATCAATGGATCCCGCATCGCCAGAAATTTTCAAAATTATAGATCTGATAAAAACTGACGCCCGTATGATGCCTCATATGCATCTATCTATGCAATCTGGTTCTGATGAAATTTTACAACTTATGCATAGACGACACAATGCAGAAACCGTTCGCAAAATATCAAAATATGCTGGAAAAGAAATTACTTTTAGTTGGGATATAATATGTGGCTTTCCTGGAGAATCTCAGGAAAAATTCCAAGAAACTCTTGAGTTAGTTAAAGAAACTCGCCCAATAAAAATTCATGCATTCCCTTTTTCGGCACGTCCGGGCACAGAAGCATTTGATATGTCAAATCAGATTGACAAATCTGTTGCAAAAGAACGCGTAAAAACAATATCTGAACTAGCCAACAAAATACGTCTAGAATTCATGGAATTACATATTGGATCTACTGTTTCGGCTTTAATAGAAGAAAATAATCTAGCCAGAACACCTCATGATATCAGTATAAAAGTCCAAGGCGAACAAATTGCCCCCCGAACTATTTGCGACTTACGCATAATCGGTATAAAAGAAGATGATTATATAGGAATAATCGTATAAAAAATATGTTGGCAATATCAATTATAGTTGCTAATATCATTTTACCATGAAAAAGAAAATATTTACCTTGTTATTAATATTGATAACAACTGCTGCACATGCGGAGTTTTCTACACGTGCAAAATCCGTTTTTTTAGTAGATTATGATTCTGGTACAGAAATTGTAAGTAAAAATGCCGATCAACTTATGCCCCCCTCTTCCATGATAAAATTGATGACGTTAACTGTATTATTCGACGAAATCAAAGCGGGGAACATTAAAATGGATGACCGACTGACCGTTAGTGAAAACGCCGATTACAATAATCCCCTGTGGTATCCAGCCAGTAAAATTTGTCTGGTTGCTGGCCAGACTCTGACTGTACGTGACGCTATTATGGGACTAATCGTTCTTTCCGGAGGTGACGCCAGTGTGGTTGTCGCAGAGAAATTAGCCGGTTCTGAATCTGCTTTTACTGAGCTGATGCAAAAAAAAGCACGCGAACTTGGTATGACACAATCTACTTTTGGTAATGCAAGTGGATTACCTAATCCTAATAATTTAATGACAAGTCGTGAATTGGCAATATTAGCCCAACATATTATTTCCGACTACCCAGATATTTATCCTTTATTTGCGACGAAACGTTTTGAATTTAATGAATATCAAAGCGACTGGTGTAAAGATTGGGGTCGAACACATACAATGAATTACAATAAATTACTGTTCATCATGCCTGGTGCAGATGGGTTAAAGACAGGTCATACTGATGATGGTGGTTATGGCATGGTTGCAAGTGCAAAAATCGGTGGCCGTCGCTTAATTGGTGTATTAAACGGCTTTAACGGCAAAAGCCATGACGCTTTAGCAGCTGAAATGAAGAAACTTCTAGAATACGGTTATTCTAATACAATGAATCATACCTTTTATAATGCTGGTGATAAAATCGCC
>CALXQT010000036.1 GCA_944390835.1 uncultured Alphaproteobacteria bacterium
AAAATATTCATCATTCCCTCTTGCGATTTATTAAAAGTCTAGGTAATATAAGGATAAAAAGCAATAGGAAAAACAAATTAAACAAATGAAAATGAGAAAATATATTTTGCTAGTATTATTGGCTGCATGCGGTTTTCAACCGATGTATACAGAAAAAGATACGGATATTTATGTCGCACCGATTAGCGGAATTAATGGTATCGATTTGCGAAATAGTTTGAATGCTAAATTCGGTGGTGTTCGTGACGCGGACGCAACTTACACATTGGTTGTTACTTTGAAAGAACCAATAACAAAATATAAAGCGCTTGAAACTACTGGTGACGCAACGTGGCAAGAAATTTCTTTGTCTGCGACATATGTACTTAGTACTAATGGTAAGCCAATTGCGCGTGGTTCTGAAACTGCGGCAGAATCTTATACTTTTGTGCGTTATTTGGTTGCAGCTAACGCATCTTATAACAATGCGGTCCAGAACACTATTCAAGTCTTATCGGAAAAGATCGGAACGCGTGTGATTGCGGAAACGTATCGTTATGAACAAAAAAATAAAACCAGCGATACCAAAAAAATCGACAAATAATGAAGTGGAAAGAAACTGATTTTAACGGCGGAATAGAACAAATTCGCGCGGTTTTAATTTATGGGCCTGATGCAGGGCAGGTAGACGAACTGTGCGATCGTGCAACAGAAAGGTTGGAAATAGAAAAAGATAATTTGTTTGCGCTGGATTCTGATGAATTACGCGAAAAGCAAGATGCGCTATTCGCAGAAAGTTGTAGTCCTTCGATGTTTGGTGGTCGCAAGATGGTCATCATTTCTAATGCTGGGGACAGTGATGCGTCATTAATTATAGATTTAGTATCTCATTCTGGTTTGTGTGCCACTGTTATAGTAACGGCTGGGGACTTACGTGCAGGTGGAGGATTACGAAGTTTCTTTGAAAACAGCGATATTGCGGCTGCGTTACCTTGTTATACAGATGATGCTCGTACTCTTTCTGCTTTGATACGACGTGAATTATCGGCTGAGGCCGGAATTGAACAAATAACGCCGGATGCGATGGCCTATATGACATCTCATCTTGGTGGTGATCGTGGTATAACGCGTAGTTTTCTGAATAAAATTGCGTTATATGTTTCAGATAAAAGAATAGTTGAGTTAGAAGACGTTGAAAAGTGTTTGCCGGATACAGCGGCGTCAAATACGGATGATTTTTTATATTCATTAACCGCAGGCCATATTCAGCAGACTATGACGGCATTGGACAGGTTATTATATGATAACGTTGATCCAAATATGTTGGTACGAATGCTAAATATACATTTTAAACGGTTGTTGACAGCAGTCGTAGACGGACAGTTACCGCGGTTATTTTGGAAAGTTGCTGAAAAATTTAATCAAGCGGTAAAAATATGGTCAGAGGAAGAAATCGTTGCGGTTCTGCAGCGTTTGAATGAGTTAGAACAGCAAATTCGTACAACTGGTATGCCATCAGAAATATTATTACGGGATTTTTCATTGAAATTGGCAATGCGTGCCGCAAAAATGGCGGTAAGAAGAAGGAAATAAAAATGTTGTCGTCAGTATATGCACCAAAAGACTTTAAAAGATTGCGTATTGTTGGAGATTTGGTTGCGCGGTGTTTTGATCATATCACGCCGTACATAAAAGCAGGCATTTCCACTGGAGAGATAGACCGTATGGTAGCGGAGTTTTTGCGTGAAAATGGTGCTCGTTCTTCTGATTTAGGGTATCAGGGTTATCCTAAGAATATATGTACATCGGTTAACGACGTTATTGTTCATGGAATTCCAAGTGATGAGGTTATATTAAAAGATGGCGATATAGTTAACGTGGATTTAACAGCAGAATATAAGGGCTTTCATGGGGACGCATCACGTATGTTTATGATAGGTAATGTCGCACCGCGTGCGCGAGAGTTGGTTCAAACATGTCAAGATGCGTTGAATGCCGCAATCGCTGTTTGTGCTCCTGGTGTTCCTTTGTCTGAAATAGGTAAGACAATAGAGGCCGTGGTAAACCCTCACGGGTTTTCAATTTCGCGCGATTTCGTCGGTCATGGTATCGGTAAAGTTATGCATGACGACCCACAGATTTATCACTTTTATGATAAACATTGGGACAAAGTGAAAATGGTACCAGGGCTTGTATTTACTATAGAACCTATGATAAATATGGGGCGTCCGGAATGTAAGATTGATGCAGATGGCTGGACAGCAAGAACTGTTGATGGGGGCTGGTCCGCACAATGGGAGCATACTTTGGGAATTACCGAGGACGGTGTCATAATATTTACTGAAAAGATGGTATAAATAATTGTGAAATCAGAAGATAAAGATTTATCTTTCCGCAGCGGGCATCGCGAGAGATTACGTCAGAAATTTCTGGGAGATAAACTGGCGGATTATGAATTATTGGAGTTATTATTAAGTTTTGTTATACCGCGCCGTGATGTTAGACCTTTGGCGCGTGGTTTAATGGCTAAGTTCGGTAGTTTATATCAAGTAATTACTGCTCCGATTGAAAGTTTGATGGAATTTAATGGAATCGGGCGTAATACTGCCATATTCATAAAGGCAATACATAAAATTATGATTGCAGGTTATAAGTCGAATTTAGATAAAGTTACGATTTTTCATAACGAGAAAGTGTTAACGAATTATTGTCTTTTGATTATGTCTGGCAAAACCAAAGAAGAAATTCATATTTTATATCTTGATGATGATATGCGGTTGTTGGCGGATGATTTGCATAGCGTCGGTACAGTTGATTGGGCTGCCGCTTATCCCAGAGAGATATTAAAGCGTGCTTTAGAATTAAACGCTAAATCAATTGTGATATTGCATAATCATCCCAGACCTAATACTTCTTTTTCAGAGGATGATATAGAGCTGACGGATAGAATAAAAGACTTATTGGCAACTGTTGATATAACAGTTCATGATCATTACTTGGTTTCTGGTGGCATTGTTTATTCTGCCCGTAATTTGTTTTTATTAAAATAAACTAGTAACGTCACATACAATTTTCATCTGATTTGTTTCTGTTGGGGCTAAACTTCCGTTGTTAAATATATAGATTGTTTTAGTTGCCATAGTAGGGGTATCCCAAGAGTTTTCCCAATCACGAGAGATTTTAACAACACGAAATTCCGGATTAAATTTAAATTGTAATTTCTGTAATGCACATTCGGCCCCTTCTGTTGTGCGAAAGCCGTCAGGTGTTATATCAACGAATTTACCGTTTTTGTTTAACTCTATTTTATATTGATAATAAAAATGGCTGGTACCATTTTCATTGCGAGTGCGTGTAATTCTGTCGTTATTTCCGTCGCCGTTAATGTCAATGTCAAAAATTTGACGTTCAAAAATGCCGGTACCAAATTCATCTAGTGGATATGTTTCGGAAAAACTTGGGTTTATTAAACCGTCTGAAAATTCACCATTTGTTTGTTTCGTATCAACGTTTCGGATTTCCATATCAGGAGATTGCACACCGCTAGTACGCCCAATTTGGGGGATTTTACCACCTGCTAATATATAAATTAATACAGCAATTATGATAAAGGTTATTATTAACAAAATAGTTAAAATCATATTGCCAGATTGATTTTTCTTATTCATATTGCCGCCTCTTATTAGTTTCCTATGATTCGTCCTGTTTCCCAGCCTTCAATTTTCTTTATGGCAGATGCAACGCGCGCCAGTTCATTATCGTTAAGACTGCTCATTTGTCTGTTAATGGATAAACCTGTCAATTCCTGTAACCTTCTATGATAAGCGGAAGTATTATTTTCGACAGGCGGGGCATAGCGACTGATTGCGCCAGCGATCGTTAATCTGTTATAACTATCGCTACGTAATAATTGATTGATTGCACGCATACCAGTGTCTTCATCTGGAAATACTGCAAAACCACCAGCTTCGCCAATAGCCCCCGCTTTACGAGAAAATTCGGAATATCTTATATTCCCAGGGTTATTGTTTCGCCAAGCCCGTGTTCCGCCTGTTTTGCGATATTGCGACCCGTCATAATCAGTATATACTACATCAGATGAAGACGCACGGGCGCGTGTTGGACGTTTTTGTCCTATATAAGATTCCTGCGAGGGTATTATATCAATTGTATTTGAATCTTCGGTTACAGTTACTTCCTCTAGGTCAGGAGGTAAATCTGTCGCCATCAGCGGAAATTCTGAATATGGGCTATTATAAAGTGCACCTGAATCATAAATATCTATGTTTTCGTAAAGTTTAAATTCATCATATTTGGATAATTCTAGATTTCTGGAATCCAGAATTTCGTTTACTTCATCCATTGATACTTTTATTGTACGACAGCCTTTTGCGAATAAGTCGTCACCCCAGATTAAATTAACGATTGGTACAATGGCAGATATGGTTCCTAACATAATTATCAGATTACGCAGGTTCGTAAAATAATCTGTTTTGGCCCCTCTTATCATTGATATAGCCCAACCAAATAAAAATAAGCCCGTAATGCATACAGTTGCTAGCCAAGCATATTCAATGAACGTTTCAAAACTTCGTAATATGCAAGATGGATCTTCTAGATATAAAAAAGTGCCGTCAATCCCAAGAATGTGAAAGCCAGAGTTTTGTAATAATCTAATAATTATATCTGTATTCATTAGGACTCATATATTATACCTATTTCTTTGAGGCGGCGTTTGTAAAGAAACCTGGAATGGCAAAATCATCATCATTTGCAGCGATACCCGCCCATCCGAATAAGTCGCCCATTAAACCAGATTCATCACGCTTTGCTTTTTTAAATGGCAGAATGTTTTTTAATTTACCTATTTTGCTGTGGTTTTCTGCTTTTGCCGGTGTGGGAATTTTGTCTTGATTTTCGGCAAATTCTGCGGCCAGTTGTTCTAATGTAGCATCAGTATCGTCTTCAAACGTTGATTCATTCGTTTCTTCTGGTTCTGTAATATTTTCGTCTGATGTTTCTTCTTCAATTTGTTCTTCGACTATATCTTCGCGAAGAGGCGTCATGCTTTCTAATAATTGCTCTAACGTCTTTTCAATAGGGGGCTCTGGCGCTTCATCAGTAATTTTATCTGCAATTATAGACTGTTGTTTTTGTGATGTGTTTCCAGCATGTTCTTCAAAATCTGCACTTATATCAATATCTTCTGCCTCGTATTCTGTAACTGTTTCTTTTTCGACAGTTGTCTTATCTGAATTTTCTTCTTGTTGTGGGGCAGATGTATCTTTTTGTGATGCCAGAATAGATAAAATAGGAATTATTTTTTTGTCTGTGTTTTCTGTGCTGATTTCTTCGGTATCATTTTTATTGGTCGTTTTCTCAGTGTTTTCTTTTACGCGTGTACGTGTCTTACGGGTAACGGATTTCTTTGGGCTTTCTTTTTCGACTGCGGTTTGTTCTTGTTCTATAATGTTTATATTTTCTTCTATTGCTTCTGATTGGGGCCCTTCTGCTATTATATTTGTTGTTTCAGTTACAGTTTCTGCATTTTCTGAATTAAAACTTCCCAGTGCATCTTCTTTATCAACAGGTACACCGAACATTATTGTATCTTGGCCTAAACCCAATGTGGTTCTAACTTCTTCAAAAGCAGCCCGAATATCGGCCATGTTAAAGACTTCATTACCAGAAATGTAAATGATTTTAGTTTTCATTGAAATAAATCCCCCACTAGATGCGACCATTATATCACATTTTGCTGTTGAACGCATGCAAAAAATATCTTAAACTGAAAATATGTCCGATATTAAAC
>CALXQT010000037.1 GCA_944390835.1 uncultured Alphaproteobacteria bacterium
TTTTTATTTTATTACCAACGGAAGTGAGCAAACGCTTTGTTAGCTTCTGCCATCTTATGCGTATCAATTTTTTTCTTGAACGCACCACCCTGACCATTTAAAGCGTCACGCAATTCACCAAACAATCTGTCTTCCATAGAGCGTTCGCCACGTTTACGCGCAAACATAACCAACCAACGCAATGCCAAAGTTTGCTGACGTGCCGGCCTAACTTCAACAGGCACCTGATAAGTTGCACCACCAACACGACGACCTTTAACCTCAACCGATGGTTTTAATGCATCAACCGCTTCCAAGAATGCAGCCAATTCATCGCCGTCTTTTGCAATCTTTTTCAGTTTATCCAATGCACCATAAACGATGTTTTCGGCAACTTCTTTTTTGCCATCCCACATAACAACATTTATACATTTTGCAACAACCAGATTATTATATTTAGAATCTGGTAAAATTTCACGTTTAGTTGCACTTTTACGTCTTGACATTTCGTTTTCCTTTTTACTTCTTCATTTGAGCCCAGCCCAAATTACTCACACAGTTAAAACTGCGTGTATTATTTACTTACCTTTGCACCATATAATGAACGACCCTGCTTTCTGCTTTCGACACCCTTTGTATCCAAAACACCACGAATGATATGATATTTAACACCCGGCAAGTCCTTTACACGACCACCACGAATCATAACAACGCTATGTTCTTGCAGATTATGTCCTTCACCTGGAATATACGCCGTAACTTCACGCCCATTAGCCAGCTTAACACGAGCCACTTTACGTTGAGCAGAGTTAGGTTTTTTAGGCGTGGTTGTGTACACACGCGTACAAACACCACGTTTCTGCGGAGCTTCCATCATATCAGGCGCCGTTGATTTAACAGCAACCTTTTTACGAGGCTTCCGAATCAGTTGATTTACTGTTGGCATTCAAAATCTCTTTGTTTTTTGTACCTTTTTTATCTGCACAGAACATCATATCGGACTTATAAAAAAAAAAAAACCGCGATTATAAATCCGTCAGAACATGCAGATTTCTGTGTTTTTTTCTTTCCTTATTTACACGGAAAGCGAATATACTATAACCACGAACCTGCGTATTGTCAAGCAGAAACTCGGTATTTTGATTAAAAAAAGCCCTAGATTTTCGCAAAAATCTGGGCCCTCCCCTTAGTCAAACAAATGACAATTTTCTTATTGGTACAACACCACAAAAATTATGCTACCTCAATTAAAATACAACCGCAAATTCTGCACCGATTTTCCAATAATCATCTGGGAATACTGCATGTTCACTATTCTTCGTCTTAAAATGGTACTTTATATACGGATGTACCGAAGCGTCCTCGGACATATTATACACCATACCTACTCTGATTGACCGATCATATAAAGTTATTGGTGCCTCTATTTCTTTAAACACAAAATTAAAATCTGCTTTTGCTGCTAAACTATTTGTAAAATAATACATCGTCTCCAATTTTAAACCTACGTTCCAAAAGTTTTTGGGTTCCGCAAAAACAAATGTCCCCTTTACTTGGGCAGCCCATTGAAAAGCATCACCTAAAATCCCATGAATACGAAATGCCGCATCGATATTATTATCGCCAATTCTTTCACCTGTAGCTGCATTTTTGGTTAACGCCATACCGTAATCAGTAGACAAGTCTAATTTAAACCCATCATTTGTTAAAACTTTGTAACTTAAACCTACTTGAGAATCTGCATAATCATTACTTGTACTAAAAGAAACAGTCCAATCATCCAAAAAGGTGTAATCGACTTCCATTCCGATATCGTCTATATTACCTGATTTTATATCATCATGCCCTGTTCCATCTTTATTTTCGCCGGTTTTAAATTCTGCGCCAAACGTTGCAGAAAATTCTTTATCCATAGTTAAACGACTTACATCAAATATCCCCTCTGCTTTGGCAAAACCAGAACAACAAAATATTGATACAAAACTGACTATGGCAACATTTTTATTTAACATAACAAATACCCTAAAGTTCTTTTATAATATTGCCATACCAGCGCACCGATATTCCACAGGAAGCAAATCATAAAAAATAATCCGGTCATAACTGACCGGATTATTTTTAATCAGTTTTAAACTAAAAATTATACAAGAAACCAATCTGGAAATACCCCGTATTAAATACATCGGCTGAGTCAGCAAATGCATCAATCCTCCAATATTCTGTCATCCCAATCTTTTCGTTTTCAAACTGATAACTTGCCGAAACTCCCAAGAAGTTCAAATTAGCATACAATGTAAAAGATTCAGATATATCGTACGTTATCATTGGTGTAATAGATAAGCCCAACATAGTAGATGTTTCTCCGTCTAGCGTTTCATCATCAGAAACCCTGGTAATGAAACTAGCATTTAATCCGCCTCTTAACAATAACTTAAAATCGCCAAATTGCGCAATCTTATAACGGCTAAACATATTAGCACCATAAAAATAGTTTCCATTGTCCGCATCAATACGACTATAATTAAGGCTTACCCCAAAACCTAAATCCAAATTATCGTTATATTTCCAACCAATTTCTGGGGAAACCCCTATATAATTTGCATGAGCCTCATTCGTATTAAAAGATGCGCCACCACCGACGAAGAAATCTGCCGCCTGTACGCTAGAAACTGCAAAAAAAGCTAACAACGATGTTAATAATATTTTTTTCATAACATATCCTTCATTGTAACAAAAAGATCCGACCTAAAGGCCGGATCTTTTTTACTGATATATTTAGAATTGAACCCCAAATTTAGCTCCATAACCAAAACCATCTGCAACTACCCATTGACCAGGGTTTTGATGAGCCATATATTTTGACAAATAAAGACCAACAAACATATTGTCATCTATATGATAATTGGCACCGATTGTTCCTTCCCATTGACCGGCGTTTTCGACTCTATCGTCAATAATACCGCTATACTCAGCACCAACTGCCAAATTCCAGTTTTCATTCAGTGCAACTAAAAGATCTGCACCCAGACTTAAATAATGCCAGCCATCGTCACCCCAGTTAAACGATTCTGAATTAGAATAATCAAAATCTACGTGACCAGCAATAGTCCAAGTATCTGTTACATAACCAGCACGCATACCAACATTCCAATTATACCACGTCAAATCTTTATCCATAAATCCATATCCATAATCCCATACTGGATCTAAACCATAACTACCATAGACATCTGCCTTCCAACCTTTCATATCCAGCAGACGATAGTTTACACCAATGCCCAACGTACCCCATTGTGACTGATCAAACCAATTGTTTTCAGCCATAGATACAGCGACACCGACTGCTAACCTATCAGTGATACCATAACCAAATTCTTCATCTAAAT
>CALXQT010000038.1 GCA_944390835.1 uncultured Alphaproteobacteria bacterium
ATTGGCAAGGATGATTTTGATATCGAAAAAATGCGCTATCATAAAGTAATTATAATGACCGATGCCGATGTTGACGGACAACATATTCAAACTTTATTAATGACGTTCTTTTATCGTTATATGCCAGAGGCTATTGAGCGTGGCTATATATATGTTGCTAAACCGCCGCTATATGGAGTTACGCGCGGGAAACAGCAATTATATTTGCAAAACGAAAGAGAAATGGATGACTATTTAATGGATCAATTGGCAACAGATGGTGTTATAGAAATATCTTCCGGCGAGCAAATCTCTGGTGCAGATTTAAAACGTTTATTAACACTTGTTCTGAATATGAAAAATACTTTACAGCCATTGAATCATATTATGCCATTGCGTTTTGTAGAGGCTTTGGCTTTAAACGGTGTTTTTGATAATGAAAATGCGGACAATTTTAAAAAAGCAGAACAGATGCTAGACGCTGAAGAACTAGAATTTGAGCGTGGCTGGAAGATATCTGCTGATATTTCAACTATATCTATTACTCGGACCTTGCGTAGTGTAACAGAAACGCATGTTTTACCACGTGAAAAAGTATCTGGACCTGAAATTCGGGCTTGGCTACGTTTAGAAGGGCGAGAAGAATTAATGGATACTTTTTCTAAACCGGTGGTTTTACGCGTGAAATCAAAGTCTCAAAAAATTTGGGGAGCGTTAAATCTGTTGGATACAGCGTTTGAGTATGCAAAGACGGGTTTAAAGATTCAGAGATATAAGGGTTTAGGTGAAATGAATGCGGAACAATTGTGGGAAACAACAATGGATCCAAATCATCGTTCTTTGTTCCAAGTAAAAGTTCAAGACGCTTCGCAAGCTGACGAAGTTGTTTCTATGCTTATGGGGGACGTTGTTGAACCAAGGCGTGATTTTATTGTAGAAAATGCTTTGGATGCGAATCTTGATGTATAATAAAAGAGGATAAAATGCCCGATAGTCCTTTTGAAATAAACGAATCTGGTGAAATAATCAGACTTGGTGGAGAAACAAAAAGGGAAAAATTAGCAGAATTGTTACGTGCTGGTGAAAGAGTTGTGTTAAACGATTTGTTTGACAGAAACAATGTACAAAAACAAGAAACTAATATGAAAGACGTTTTGTCTGAAAAGAAAAAGAAATTTATCGGGAAAAAGCATTCAGTAGATATATTTGCAAAAATTAAACAATATAAGAATCAAAAAGAATGATGTTTTCTGCGAATTGGTTTTTTGATTTAGACTCTCGTCTGCGCCAAATGGGTTTAGATTCTGATGCGCAGACATTTGATGAAATAAAAGAAAATTTATCTTGTCGTCGTGTTTTGTCTTCAGAAGAATTTGCAGAACAGGTTATATATGTAATTTTAGCCGGTGGTTTCTCCCAAAAGACCGCGAAAAAAATTCATAAAAAAATAATGGATTCTATATTAAAAAATGATGCGATTTTTGAAGAACTTTTTTCATTATTTCATAACAAAAATAAAATAAGTGCAATTTGCAAAATATGGAATAATCGAGTAGTTTTTTGTCAGGAATATTATAAGAAAACTTCAACTGAAGAAAGAATAAACTTTTTGGCCAAATTACCTCATATTGGGAAGATTACAGCAAATCATTTGGCACGAAATCTTGGTGAAGATGTTGTTAAATACGATATCTGGATACAGCGGTTAGGTTGTGTATATGCAGGAAATCAAGCGTTAACAAAAAAAATAAATAATGGAAAATTATGTCCAGAGGTTAAAGTTGTTTGCGATAATATGTTTAATAAATTATCCAATGAAACGAAACTACCGCGTGGATATATAGACGTTGTTTTATGGAAAGCGTGTCAAAACGGGTTAATAAAATTATGAATGTAAAAATAGAAGACTCTTGGAAAAATGCATTAGCATCAGAATTTGATAAGGATTATTTTATCAAACTGACAGATTTTGTGCGTAATGAATATTTATCTGGTAAAGCGATTTATCCTGCACCGGCAAATATATTTAATGCATTTAACTTATGTCCTTTGGATAAAGTGAAGGTTGTAATAATAGGACAAGATCCGTATCATGAACCCGGACAAGCGCATGGTTTATGTTTTTCTGTTTTGCCGCCAACTCCTATTCCTCCGTCGTTAGTAAATATATATAAAGAAATTCAAAATGACTTAGGTCGACCTTCTATAACATATGGAGATTTAACAGAATGGGCAAAGCAGGGCGTGTTGTTATTAAATGCTACTTTAACAGTTCAGGCACATCTTGCTGCTTCACACACAGGAAAAGGATGGGAACTATTTACAGATGCAGTGATACGTACAGTCGCAACTCGTGAAAATATAGTTTATTTATTGTGGGGGGCATATGCTCAGAAAAAAGCAGAATTTGTTAACCCAGAAAAAAATCTTATATTAAAAAGCGTTCATCCGTCACCGCTTTCTGCAAGTCGTGGTTTTTTTTGTTTTCATCATTTTTCACGAACGAATCAATATTTAATTGAACATGGAAAAACACCGATAAATTGGTAAAAAAAGCCGGCAAAAGCCGGCCTTTTACTAGAAACTATATGTTACCCCAAGCCCATAAAAAGCATACGAATAATTTGCGCGTGCGGTATTAGCATTTGAAAAATGTTGCATAAATATTTCTAGTCCCCAGTTATCGTTTATTTTGTATCCACCGATTAATTTAAATTGTAACAGTAATTTTGCCCCAAGACGTTCATTTTGCTGTGCTTGTAAGCCAACTCCGATACCGGTTGAAAAATACCATTTTTCACCATGTGCGACTGCAATATCTTCAGATAAAAATATCATAGGTATCGTATATTTATCCCAATCCCAACCATATTTTTGACCGAAACCAAGAGTCTGCCCTATGTTTATAGATTGACGCGCAGGAATTTTAAAAAATGTTGTAGGCTGAGAATATTGTATATGAGTTAGATAAAAAGGAACAAGTTGTGTTGGCGGCGGAATAAGGAAACCGCTATTTACACCTTGACCAATATTAATGGCAATTTGATTTTTATTGTTGCCCATAAATGGGTTATCCACCGCATACACAGGCATAGTAAAAAATAATAGACATAAAAATAACGTAATTTTTTTCATGTGTATAATATATATATAAATTGGTTAGTTTTCAATACTAATTTATTAAAAAATATAACGATTTTTTATATAAGATTTTATTCGTTCAATAGTTGGGGAAATTCTTTCCCTTGCAATTAAGAATTTCTTTGATATAATGCGGGGCATTGGCGGGATAGCTCAGCCGGTTAGAGCAGTGGAATCATAATCCACGTGTCGGGGGTTCAAGTCCCTCTCCCGCTACCAGAATTAAAAGCAGCGGTTTTTCCGGTGTTTTTTATTGTTTTATTAGAAATTATCCCCGACTTTATCGTATCTTTTATGTATGCAACCAATCGTGGTTTTGTGTACCCCAGCGGTTATATCGTAATATACAAACCGGCCTTCGCGATGCGATTTGACAAAGTCGTCTTCGGATAGTTTTTTTAAATATTGAGAAACTTTTATTTGTGGGATTTTTGTCCCTTTGACTATTTCTGATACACAAGATTCACCGTTATATATTAAATATTCTAATATTCGCATTTTATCATAGTTGGCAAATAATTTAATTCTGTTTGCCGCCATCGTCGTATAATCAGCTGGTAATATTTCTTTATAACCGGCACGTAAAAACTTTAATTGGTCGGTCATATGACCAAATAATTTGCGCAAACAGACAAATATACTTGCGGGGTACTCTTCACAGATTTCATAATATATAAATATTCCACGTCTGTGCGTACGAACTAATTTAACTTCGCGCATTTTACGCAAATACTGCGAAACAATGGTTTGTTCTGCATTGATACCGCGTGCAATCGCAGACACAGAAGACGCACCGTTTACGTCCAAAAATTCTAAAATTCGTAAGCGCAGTGGATGAACAATATAAGTTAGACCACGCACAGCCTGTTCCATAACACGTTCAGGTAAAAGACATTTTATTTTTACTTCTGGTAAAAGCTGATCTGACATAAAACCTCGTTCTTATTTGTTTAATATAACATTATTTTTTTGTATCGTAAATAATAATTTGACTTTTATATATATAAATAATAATATGTATTGAAAATTATATGTATTAAAAAATAAATATAAGAAGAGGGGGTAATTTTTATGAAACCTGTTTTACGAAATTTATCGTTTGTTTCGTCTTTGGTTTTATTGCCGTCTGCTTTGTATGCAAATCCTGCGTGTGCTGTATGTACGGTTGCAATAGGGGCGTCACTTGAAATTGCAAGAAGATTGGGTGTGCCTGATTCTGTGGTTGGTTTATGGGCTGGTACTTTATTAACGTTGCTGGGGTATTGGGCAATAAAGTTTTTTGATAAAAAGTCGTGGTATTTCTGGGGGCGTAATGTTTTGTTGATAGGGATTTCTGTTGCTATGATAGGTTTTATATATTTAGGAGAAGTGTCTTATACTCCAATTTGGATTTGGGGCATTTTATATATAGACCCTGTTTTGTTTGGGGCTTTACTTGGTATGATTTTATTCATTTTGGTTGAAAAATTATATGACTGGATGAAAAAGAAAAACGGTGGGCATGCACATTTCCCGTTTGAAAAAGTAGTCTTGCCTGTTGTTGTTTTAGGTGTGGCTAGTTGGTGGATGTGTCTATGCAGTTTTTAAACTAAAAAAGGGGAAACAATGGAAAAAATAGAAAGTGTAAAAGATTTTGTTGAAAAACTTGATAATGCGAAAAAAGTTAATCCGAAAGATTTGTCTTCTGATCAGGACCTAACGATTGGGATTATGAATTTAATTTCCATTGAAGAACATTTGATGTTTTCTGGTGCCAAGACCGGCAAAAAGAAATTCTATGATTTAATCAACGATGTTCGTGAGCAACGTAAAGGTATGATGCAGAAAATAATACCGTCTTATGAAGGCGAGGTCTGGTGTATATCAAAGCACTTATTAGCGTCTTCTATGCGTTTGTTTGAAGTAGGAACGAAAGCTTTGGCTTCAGGTAATAAAAAAGACGCCTACGATTTATTTGATAGGTCTTATACTTTGTATTGTATATTTTGGGGCTTAAACATGGGGATGTTAAATGGTGGTACAGATATGAAGTGGGTAAAAACGTCAAATTCTATTATTGAAGAGCAGGCAGAAGAAGAAAATACAACAAAAGGGCATATGTCTAAATTAAAAGCGTGGGTAAAAAACGCGGTAAACTGTTGTTTGGAATAAAAAAGGAAAAAATAAATTTGGATCCAGAAAAAGTTTATTTTTTCTATACTTCAACATGTCCGCATTGTCATGATGCTATAGAATATATAAATAAAGTTGCACCTAGTTTAGAACTAGAAATATTTGAAATTCGTGGAATGGGACAAGATTTATTTTTACAGTGTGTGAATAAGTTTAATTTACCAAAAGATATTATAGGAACGCCGTTAATTTGCATGGGGAATAATTATATAATGGGTTGGTCCTCTGTAGAAGCCGTAAAATTTGCGGAATATGTAAAACCGTTTATTATGACAGAGGTAAAGTAATTTATCTTGTTGGACAATCCCGCATATGCGGGATTTTTTATTCTTGATTTTTCGGGCATAGTCCTTATAATTGGCGAGTACAAAAGCCCTAATAGTCTAGTGGTAAAACACGTCCTTGGTAAGGACGAGTCGCAAGTCCGATTCTTGCTTAGGGCACCACAAAAATATATCTTATCTTCTTATTTTTTTTTCTAATTAAAATCTTGCTTTCGTACTAGGCCGTTATTATCATTATTTTGTGGCGTATTGTATTTGTTCCATTTATTAAAAATAAAAAAGGATATAGCATGAAAAAATCAATCTTTTTTACATGTTTATTAGCTTTAACCGCATGTGGCGGCGGTTCCGGTGGTGGTACAACAAATCCTGGTGGTGATATTATAATTAATCCTAGTTTCGGTTCGGTGTCAGAAGAAGTTAAAGCAAGTAATGCGGAAATTTTAACCATGAATTCTACCGTTTCAGATGAAACAAAAAGAACAGCATATCTAAAAACTGTTTTTGGTAACGAATATGACGATGTTATGGCCGCAATTCAACAAACTGATACGTCTGTTTCTTTTTCTTTAAACCGTAATGGATCCGTGCGCGCCAATGGAAATAATATATGTAAATCTGAACGTGATTGTAATCAATTACTTTTTGATAAGATGTTAGAAACCTTAACAAATCTGGATAACATTGATTCCTTGGACGAGAAAGGTGTGCGCTATTCTTTAATTGCTGCTGGTTTTAAGGATGCTTTACCGGGTAATTGGGACGATATAAAGGCATATATAAAAGAACATGCAGATGAAATAAAAAGTAAAGCAGAAGAAGTTTATGAAACCCCAGGTCAGGGTAGACCAGAAGAAATCAGATTAGATGGGGCTGTTTTTAGTGCTTTGATTACAACTGGGGCCAGCGATATAATGAATTTGAAAATTGATGATGAAGGCAAGGTTATAGCTGTTAAATTTGAAGATGTTGGATCTGGTTCTTCTAAATATAGCCCAGCTAAATTATATACTGGATTAAATCGCATTGGTGATACAGACAGGTTTGAGTTTAATTCAAAAGATACTTCTGGTGAACTTATAATGGAATCTTATGCTAAAGAGTTGGGGCTACAATATACCGATTTCGGGGTCTTTACGGCAGCAGAAGGAACAACCGTTTCTGGCAGAGATGAATCTGGTGCAACCATACCGTTCATGGGCGGTTATTTGGCAAAAAATATAAGTACAGAAGATCTTAAAGAAGATGTTACTTTTAAGGGCGTTGCGAAAGGTATGGTAAATCCGGCTAATGGAACAGGGGCTCTGGATTTAGAAATTGAAGATAAAAACGCGACATTGGCATTTAATAAGACTACAGGTGAAGAAACTTTTTCTGCTAGTTTTAATAATTGGTACGATATTAAGTTAATAAACAAAGGCGATAGAGTTCAGTCATTTGAAGTAAATGATATGGGACGAGAAATAGGCGAAAATTATCAATTAAAAAATCCGCCGCTTAACGCCGGTGAAAACGAAGTAATTAGTTTTGAAAAAGGTTACTTTGGTGATGGTGGTGTGCCAGAAGAGGCTGTAATGTTGTTACAATATCAGCAACATGTTGGCCAATCAAAAGATGAAGAAAATTTAAATTTATTTTTAGGGTTTGGTGGAAAGGCACAATAATTGAAAAAAATTATAGTTGTGTTGTTTTTTATGATTCTGCCCATTTTTTCTTGGGCAGAATCAACTTCATCGGATAATACTACAGAAGTATCAATGACCGTAACACAAGTCATGCAACTGGCAGGGGCGCTTGTGGACAAAGGAGATTTTGATCATGCAACTCAATTATTAACAAAAACCCCTCAGACAAATGTTTTACCCTTGGAAATAGAACGTTGGTTTCTGCTGGGGCAAATTGCGCAAAAACAAGGTGATTATGATAAAGCGATAGAAATATATCGTGAACTCTTAGATAAATTTCCAGACCTGGCCAGAGTTCGTTTTGAATTAGCCGTTTGTTATATGCATACAGAAAAATGGCAGCGGGCAGATTATCATTTGCGATTAGCAATGGCTGACGATGCGCTACCAGATTCTGTCAAAAACTTAATGAACTATTATCGTTATATTGTGCGTCAGAATAAGAATTGGAATATATGGTTTAATTTTGGCGCAGCACCAGATAACAACGTAAATAACGCTGTGGGTGGCACAGAGTGTATAGAATTTATGGGATCATTGTGGTGCCATGAACTGGTTGAACCTGTGTCTGCGGTTGGTGCTAATTTGACGCTTGGTGGCAACTATGAGTTCAAATTGTCAGATCAATGGCGTTGGAAGTCTGAAGCAAATATTTATACAAATATTTATGATAAACATGATTATGATGATTTATATTTATCTGCATCTACTGGGCCAAGATTCGTATGGGAAAATGGAGACGTATGGTTTGCTGGTATTGCTGCTCGTCGCTGGTATGGTTGGGATGAATATAACTGGTCGGCAGGTGTTCGTTTAGATACTAATTATGACTTTACTAATAAATTATCTGGTGGTTTGTTCTTAAGGTTTATGGAAAATACATATGATGAATATGGCGATTACCTTGATGGTCAAACATATTCTGCTAATTCAAGACTGTTTTACTCTTTAAATTCGCGTGTATATTTATCTTTATCTATCGGATTACAACGTGAGGATACAGTAAATCCTATTTATTCTTATTGGCAGCCGATTGCTTCTATTGGCGTTGGTGCAGAACTGCCGTGGGGGTTTCATGTGTACGCAGAACCAGCTATATATTGGACATTATATGATGACGAAAAATTAGCCGTAAAAGATAATGAATACGTGAAAGTTATAGAGCAAGATTTTACGCATATGTATTCGATATCTATATCAAACAATAAGTTTGATATATGGGGATTCGTACCGACTTTGACCTTTAATTATACTCAACGCGATTCAAATATCTGGCAAAGGGAATTTAATAAGTTTTCTGTATTTTTCTCAATGCAACAGCGATTTTAAGATAATGCTTGAAATCCTGATAATCTCGGTATAGAATTTAATTCAAGTTTTTATGGGCGCGTCCGTAGTGATATGACTGACAACCATGGAATGGACAAAACCCGCGTTAAGTTATAAATCAGGGTGGCACCGCGCAAAAATTGCGCCCCTGAAGTGAATCTTTTCGGGTGCCGAAATCTTTTAATGCTTTCGTTCCCGAATAAATTAAAAAGGGACCAAAATGTTATCTTTAAAATCTAAATACAGAACACATACTTGCGGCGAACTGACCAAAAAAAACGTCGGTGAAGTAGTTACTTTATCGGGTTGGGTTCATCGTAAGCGTGATCATGGTGCTTTATTATTCGTCGATTTACGTGATAATTATGGAATTACTCAGTGTGTATTTGATGGTGGTAATGAAGTATTAGAAAAAGTTCGTCCAGAATCCGTAATTAAAATTACAGGAACTGTCGTTGCGCGTGACGCTGCCGCGGTTAACGATAAAATACCAACTGGCGAAATAGAAATTAAAGCAGAATCTTGGGAAGTTTTAACAAATGCGGAAGTTTTGCCATTCCAAGTTTTTGGTGATGATGATTCTGTATCAGAAGATTTGCGGTTGAAATATCGGTATTTGGATTTACGTCGTGAATCATTACATCGTAACATTTTGATGCGTAATAAAATGATAAAATTTATACGTGACAGAATGTGGGAAATGGGATTCTCGGAATTTCAAACACCAATTCTGACTGCGTCTAGTCCAGAAGGTGCACGTGATTTTATAGTACCGTCTCGTTATCATCATGGTATGTTTTATGCTTTACCGCAGGCTCCGCAGCAGTTTAAGCAGTTAATTCAAATTTCTGGTTTTGATAGATATTTTCAAATTGCTCCTTGCTTCCGTGACGAAGACCTGCGTGCAGATAGATTGTTAGAATTTTATCAGCTGGACTTGGAGATGTCATTTGTTGATCTGCCCGATATTCAGGCTGTTGGTAATGCTTTGTTGCCGGCAATCATTAAAGAATTTGTACCAGATGCAAAAATTTGCCCAGATATTCCACATATTCCGTTTGATGAAGCAATGTTGAAATACGGCAGTGATAAACCAGACCTAAGAAACCCGATTATTATTTCTGACGTAACTGAAATATTTCGTGGTTCTGACTTCGGTATCTTTGCAAATGCTATAGAGCAGGGCGCCGTTGTTCGTGCAATACCTGCACCAAATAGTGCTGATAAACCACGTTCTTGGTTTGATAAGTTAGGCGAATATGCCGTTAAAGAACTGGGGTTGGGTGGTCTTGGTTATATAGTTTTTGCAGACGAAGCAAAAGGTCCTGTTGCAAAGAAATTAGATGCAGAGCGTATTGCGAAATTGCGTGAAATTTCTGGTGATAATTCTTCTTTGTTCTTTGTGTGTGATAAAGAAGAAACTGCGGCAAAAGCTGCTGGTAAGTTACGTAATAAATTAGGTGAAGATTTAGGCTTAATTGATCCTAAAGAATTCCGTTTGTGTTGGATTGAATCTTTCCCGTTCTTTGAGGAAGATGAAGAATCCCCAACGGGTTTAAAATTTACACATAATCCGTTCTCGTTCCCGATGGCAACGTTGGAGGATTTAAAAACAAAGGACCCGTTGTCTATTAAGGCAGCACAGTTTGATATGGTATTGAATGGTGCTGAAATATGCAGTGGCGGTTTGCGTAATTATAACCCAGAAATTATGTTGCGCTGTTTCGAAATAACTGGTTACGATGAAGAAATCGTTAAGCAGAAGTTCGGAGGAATGTATACTGCCTTCCAATATGGTGCCCCACCGCACGGTGGATGCGCATTTGGTTTGGATAGATTAGTTCAAATTATGTTGAATGAGCCTAACTTGCGTGAAGTTGTCATATTCCCGACAAATCAACGTGGTCAAGACTTGATGATGGGCAGCCCAAGCGAAGTTACAGAAAAGCAACTGCGTGAAGTCCATATCCAAGTTCGTAAGAAGGGATAGATTTTGCTATGTGCATCAATTCGGGGTAGTTTTTTACTGCCCCGTTTTTTGTGAAATCAAACCTATTAAAAATTAAGAGCCTGAGAGGTATAATCTTATGAATTAAAATGGGGCGAGAATGGATTCTGATATAGATAAGTTAGCAATTCTTATGGGGTTAACC
>CALXQT010000039.1 GCA_944390835.1 uncultured Alphaproteobacteria bacterium
AATCTGCCGCAGATGCTTTGTTTTCTGGTGGGGTAAATACAGAAAATATTCCAAGCATAGAATTGAAAATGTCTGGTCCTATGGGAATAGTTGATTTCTTGGTCGCTATAAAATTATTTTCATCTAAATCTGAAGCAAGACGTATGATAGAGCAGGGGGGAGTTCAGATAGATGGAAATAAAATTACAGATTGGAAAGCAGAAATTCAACCGGCAGATCAGATTATGGTACAGAAGGGAAAGAAAACTTTTCTGCGTGTTATAAAAAAGTAAATAAAAATGGGTTTTTACCCATTTTTATTTTATTTGGTGTGGTTTGCAATTTATCGTTATTTTGTTACAATGTAATGGATATGAGAAAAGTTATATTTTTTTTGTTACGTTTGTATTGTATTAGTGTGTTTACTTGTTGCTGCTTTCAGGTACCTTTTGCTTACGGAGCCAGCGAGTTGGCGAATATTCAAGCACAAATAAAAAAAACGGAACAACAAAACAAAAAACTGGAACAACAAGTTCAAACATCTAATAAAGAAGTAGAGTCTACCAAAAAGAAATTAGTGAAAGCGGCAGATCGTGTAAGCACCTTGGAAGAACAGCGCAGCGCTGTTTCAAAGAAAATAAAGGAATTAGATGCAGAGCGCAATAAATTAGAAAAAGAATTGAAGAAAAACCAAGAACGAATTGCCGATGCTGCGGCTAGTATTTTATTTGTTGCTTCGCATCCAAGTTTTGATGCAGAAAATATGCGGGAATATGTTTTGACGTCGGCGATATTATCCGGTGCTGCGGACAGTTTTGATGCAGAGATTAAAACTGCAACAGAGCAGATAGAAAAATTAGCAAAAATTCGTGAGGAACGTGCTGTAGAAAAGGAAAAATTAGATCGTACAGCGAAACGTTATGCTAATGAAAAAGATGAATTGGATAAATTATTACGAGCTCGTTCGGTTCAAAATCAAAAATTACGTACACAGCAATCTGAATTACAAAAAAAGTTGCGCAATTTGTCGGCGCGTGCAAAATCTATATCTGAATTATCTGCCGGCGTAGGGAGTTCCGAAATGTCATCTGATTCGCGCTTTTCGATTCGTAAGTTAAATAAACCTGTTCGGGGAAAGGTCGTAGTACATTTTGCCGAAAAAACCGCATTAGGCTTAAAGTCTGATGGATGGCATATTAGTGTGCGAGGAGATGCGTTGGTTATGGCACCTGCAGATGGCGAAATAAAATTCGCAGACAGTTTTAAAGGTTTCGGTAAGGTTATAATCATGTCTCATAAAAATGGATATAACACTGTGATGACGAATTTAGGCGATATAAACGTCATGCTTGGGCAAGAGGTGCTGGCAGGGGAACCGATTGGACGCATGAATCCAGATAAGCCAGAAATGTATCTTGAAGTTAGGCGTGGGGACAAAGCGGTTGATCCAGCCAGATTATTTAAAGAAAAAGATTAATATTGCTTTGGAAACATTTTTTCTATTATGTCGAACTTTTGCATCTGTTCGCGCATAAAGCGGATTTTTTCTGAGTTGTTATCTCTGCTTTTTTGACTGGCTGGTTTAAGCCTTAAATCATCAGATGCTTTAATAAAACGGCGTAACACAACGGCCATTATTCTATATTTCATTATATCTCGTAATGCTTCATTCTTTATACTGGGCATCTGATATAATTCTTTATTATGCAACAGATAATAAATTTCATATACACGTTTGTAGATATCTAACTCAACCTGCAGTGGTGCAAAAATATCACGATATATGAATTTATAATCTGCTTCGGCAAAGTCTATAAAATATATTTTACTGGTTTGAGTGTCATATATGACGTTCCCAGAATTTAGGTCCCCGTGAGACCATGCTAAACGAGTATCATATTCAAACGTTCCAAATTCATCACGAATTTTTGACATTTTTTCCGTTTCACTTTTATTAAACCAATTTGACATTTTATTTTCTATGAAGCGGTCTAAACGTGCAAATTTGATATCTGTTGCGATTTTATGTCTTTGTATTTCGCCAATAGGTTTAAGCTCATTCATATCTACTAAAAAGCTACCTATGCTGTTTACTATTTCGAATTGTTGACGCTTTGATAGGCTGTTGTAGAGTTCTGCGGTAAGAGGTTGACCAAGAGCCCTTTCTTCTAATATTTGATATTCGTCATCGTTGATGAATACCATGGACGGAACGTTATATACAGGATTAGATACAGCGCGAATTTCATCAATTTTTTGTTTTGTTAAATGTTGCTTTTTTAACCACGCTTTTTTTGCTTCATCATTGAAATTTGGTAACGGACGTTTTAATACAAACCCATCGCCGTAATAAACAGCGTAGGTCTCGCGACCATGATTGGGAAGATTTTGTGTTTTTATTGTGTTCATCTGTTCAATGCATGCTTTTTTAATACCTTTATTAGAGTTTCTTGTGTTCTTACTAGACATTCTAACATATATCTATTATATGTACGGCAGTCATTATGGGCACGTGCAATCAATGCCGCTGCATATTTTGTATAGTCTGTCTTATGATTAAACAAAATAGGTTCGCATTGATGTTGTAATAAAAACCAATTCATAACCATACGAGCTGTACGTTTGTTAAAGTCATCAAAAGGCTGCGTTATGAACATCTCATAGTGAAAGTCTAATGCACGTGTAAGATAATCTTTATTTGAGTTTTCATTTGTCAAACGAAATACAATGTCGTCCATTATAAAATTTATTTTGTTATAATCTGGGACTGTTACGTCTGTACCCATTAAAAATCTGCCATTGGCAATACGGTATCTGCCTGGTGCAATTTTTGTCTTTGTGGCAAGTCTGCGATGTATGTCTATTATATCTAGATGCGTAATTTCTTTATTGATCGCGGAGTGACTGCGGATATAGTCAAATGTTTTTTCTATATTTCTAATATTCGTGTAGTCAAGCCATAAAGCTTTTTCCTGATGTGTGGCATACGGAATGCGCATTAAAATTTCTGCTTCTTTATGCAGTTGATACCGTAACCAATCAATTTCTATAAATTTTTTTGCGGTTTTGTTTAATAAGTCACGGATTCTTTCATGGTTTGTGTTTATTATATAACGAATATCAGCGCTTTTTTTGGCACTATATATAATCCCTTCTGTATAATCGCGATTTTTTTGCGCTTTCGTCATAATTGTATCCGTTAGTCTATATCTATAATATAGCCCATAAAATAAATTTGTCAATAATTTAGACTCTTGTTTATAAATATAAGTATTCAATTAAAATCGCGCTTGCGGCAGGAGTTTTTTTGTTTTATGGTTACTTACAGCTAAAAAGTTGAAAGGAATGGGTATGCTTAAAAGATTATTAATTTTGTTTATGTTGATAACCCCTGTTGTTGCTTTTGGGGCAGATAAGGCAAAAAAAGAAGAGCCAGTTGAACATTTAACAGATGAACAAATTTATGAACAATTGAAAAAATTGGCGCTGGTATTTGAAACTGCTCGTGATAGTTTTGTAGAAGAAGCAGATGAAAAGAAAATGTTAGAAGCGGCAATGAACGGTATGTTACAAGCATTGGATCCTCATTCTTCTTATTTATCTGCGGACGATTTTAAAGAATTTAACGATAAATCTTCCGGGGAATTTGGTGGCTTAGGTATTCAAATTACTAGTGATCGCGGGGCGGTACGTGTTATATCCCCAATTGACGATACACCGGCAGCAAAGGCGGGGATTAAGGCAGGAGATTACATTACACATATTGATGACGAGCAAGTGTTTGATATGACTTTGAATCAAGCAGTCAAAAAGATGAAGGGGCGTCCGGGCACAAAAGTAAAATTAACAATTATTTCTGATGGTGAAG
>CALXQT010000040.1 GCA_944390835.1 uncultured Alphaproteobacteria bacterium
TGGGGATGTATGATTGCGTTGTTTACTGGTTCGCGCAAAAATGCGGTATTCACTCTGCAATATAAAGACATTATACAAAAGGACGGCATTTGGTGCATAAACTTTATCGAAGATTGTCCGGGAATTAAGCGACTGAAAACCGAAGATTCCCAGCGTGTTGTGCCAATCCATTCAACGCTAATCAAAATGGGGTTCTTGGACTATGTTCATCGAAAGTCGCGCGTCAATCCAGAAGATTTTATATTCAAAAAGGTATGCTTTACATCCACGGGTAATTTGAGTACACATATGACACGAAAGTTCTTTTGGTTCTTGGAAGATATAGGTGTTAGGGATGAAAGTACAGGACGTTATGATTTCCATTCGTTTCGCAAAAATGCAAATATCACGATGGAAATGTGCGGAATGATACGGTCTTACATAGATAAAATTATCGGATGGCAAAGCCGGGACAGCGAGGGTGAACGTTCTTATTCCAACTATACGATTAAGCAATTATCGGAACAGTTAGAGTTGTTGCACTATGATTGCCTTAAAAACGAATTCAAAGAATGGAAGAAAATAATGGCGAAAAAGTAGGGCAAAAACTGGCGCGGGCGGATGGGCGTGTGATTTGGATTTTTTATTTCTTGGTTGAAAAAAGGCAAAAGCTTGATTATCATAAAATACATATGCAACAAGATAAAAACAGTATTTCAGTGAAAAAACAAGATGAAATAAATCATGTCAAAAGTAAAGAAAATTTTTAGTGAATATGGTTTAGATTTTGACAATAACAAATATGGTTTTGGTCATAGTATTGAGTATGAGTACACAGACGGAAGTGAGATGCGAACTCATGAATCTATGAAATTTAAAAAGATATATGCGAGATACTTTCGTATTTGGATAGGTAAAATTGTTTTTATAATAGATTCTGATAAACCACATTTTGCCGTTCACAAAAAGAAACGTTGGAATTTTAAAATTGTTTATGGGAAAAGCGGGATTGTGTAGAATCATAATTATAGCAAAAAACAGTAAAATATTTCATAAAAACAAAGGGATATACAGAATGAATTTAATATTATGTGGCGGCGGTTGGGGACAAAAAAACACAAGTTCGAACAAGTTGTTTGAGTCTTTGATAAAAGGTTCTAAACCTGTATTGTATATACCATTAGCGCGTGAAAGAAGCGATGATAATTATCAGTATTGTAAAACATGGTTAATTACTAAAGCGTTTAAGGATATAAAACTCGGTGATATTATCGTATTACATTCTGCTGAAGAAATAGCAGATAAATCAATAAACGATTTTGGAGGAGTATTTATTGGTGGAGGAAACCCTTATAAGTTGTTGAAGGAATTGACCGATGGGCGTGTAATTGATTGGCTGAACAAGTACTTACAAACAGACGGGGTTATATATGGTTCTAGTGCGGGGGCGATGCTTTTTGGAAAAAATGTGGATTCTGCTGAGTATCTGGTAAAAAACGAAGTTGGTTTACAAAATACAGATGGTTTGAATAAGGTTTTTGGCATGTCTATTGCTCCGCATTATACAAACGCAAATAATAGTATATCACAAAAGGCGACAACGTATTTGGTTAAATATTCAAAAAAAACGCCGGTATTGGCATTGCCAGAAGAAGATAGTTTATACATAAATAACAAAAATGTAACAGTGATAGGCACAAAGCCGTACTGTTTTTTTGTTGACGGAAAATCTGTAGAATTTCAACCAAATATAACATACGCCAAGGAAACATTTGTCTGTGTAAGGTAACTATTATAATATTGACTTTGAGCGAAATAATGATAAAGTTGTCAGTATGTAAAAAACTGTTAAAACTTAAAGGAATATATAAATGACAGCTAATGAATTACGTAGACTTTACATAGATTTTTTTGTAAAACGTGGTCATAAAGAAATACCATCTGCATCTTTGATACCGGAAAATGATCCATCTGTGTTATTTACTACGGCAGGAATGCATCCATTGGTGCCTTATTTGATGGGCGAATCCCATCCTTTGGGACAGAGATTGGTAAGTTGTCAAAAATGTTTGCGCACAGGTGATATTGATGAGGTTGGTAATAATACTCATCTAACTTTTTTTGAAATGTTAGGAAATTGGTCACTAAATGATTACTTTAAAAAAGAGTCTGTTGGGTTTACTCATGAATTTTTAACCAAAGTTTTAAATATTCCACAAGAGAAGATAGCGGTGACATGTTTTGCTGGTGATGAATCTGCGCCACGTGATATAGAAACTGCGAAGATATGGAGTGATTTAGGGTATCCACAAGAACACATATTCTTTTATGGTAAGAAAGAAAATTGGTGGGGACCCGCTGGGATTACGGGGCCGTGCGGACCTGATACAGAAATCTTTTACATAAATGACAAACCCGATTGTGGACCAAATTGTGGTCCTGCCTGTAATTGTGGTAAATACGTTGAAATCTGGAATAATGTGTTTATGCAATTTAATAAAGATAAAGATGGTAACTATATTCCGCTTGGACGTCATAATGTTGATACTGGCTTAGGGTTTGAACGTGCTTTTTGTTTTGTGAAT
>CALXQT010000041.1 GCA_944390835.1 uncultured Alphaproteobacteria bacterium
ACCAGATTCGAACTGGTGTTCTCGCCTTGAAAGGGCGGTGTCCTGGGCCTCTAGACGATGGGGCCAAAACTGTCATGGTCATTCTCAAAATGCCGCCAAATTATAACCGGCATTTAAGCCTTTGTCAAGGTTTTTATGCCGGTTAGACTTAGCGTTTTTATTGTATTATTATTTCGCCGCCGCTGGTTCCGCCGCAACTGGTTCTGATACTACTTTTGCTTCAACCGTTTCTGTTTCAACCACTTCCGCAGTTTCTGCTGCAGCCTCTACTTGTTGGAATACCATTTCTTTGCCTTCGGCATTTTTCAGCGTCAATTGACCGTCTTTCAAATCATAAGATTCAACAGTCGTCATAAATTGGAAATATTCTTGCTCTACCTGCATGGATTCAACAGGTCCCATCATCATTGTTGATGCAAATGGACTGAACTTTATGCTTGCACCTTCTGCTTCATAATAACCGTTGTACAAATTTACCACCTGACCATTTACGCGAAGTTCATTCGCATCAAATGATAACGTTATGTCGGTTCCGTTGTTAGAAGCGATAAAGCTTTCACCCTTTAACATTTCTGGATTAGGCGTTTTATCACCGCATGCGGTTAATGCTAATACACCAGCAATTAATGCAAAAGATTTTAAGTTCATAGTTTTCCCCTTTTTTATTTTTGTGGTCAGCTTCAAGTATAGCAATATAGCAAGATATAGCAACAGAATATTGCTTTAATCGGATAGGAAAATAAAAAACGCACTCAAATGGATGCGTTAATTTAACTGGCGGGATTGACGGGGCTCGAACCCGCGACCTTCTGCGTGACAGGCAGACGCTCTAAACCAGCTGAGCTACAACCCCTTAAAGCAAGGTCTATGTTATACTGTCGTCGTAATAAAAGCAAGTAATTTTTTTATTAATTTTAAAACCCCGTATTATTACGGGGCTTTTTTATTTAATTAGCTTTCCCATTGCAACGGCGGTATCGCCCATACGATTAGAGAAACCCCATTCGTTGTCGTACCATGCTGTTACATGAACAAGTTTGTCTTCTAATACTTTTGTTTGTGATGCGTCGAATATAGAACTGTGCGCATCTCCTTTGAAGTCTACAGATACCAATGGTTTATCATTATAACCAAAGGTCTTGGATTCGGCCGCTTTCATTGCAGCGTTAACCGCCTCAACCGTTGCAGATTTTTCCAAGTTAACAACTAATTCCACAACAGATACATCTGGCGTTGGTACGCGTATGGCCATTCCGTCCAGTTTGCCCGCCAACTTCGGTAAGACCAGACCGATTGCTTTTGCTGCACCTGTGCTGGTCGGTATCATAGATAAACCAGCTGCACGGGCACGACGGAAATCTTTATGATTCTTGTCTAATAACTGTTGGTCCCCAGTATATGCGTGAACCGTTGTCATCCAACCAGAGATTATACCAAATGTATCATCTAGTACTTTAGCAACAGGAGCTAGACAATTAGTCGTGCAAGATGCGTTTGAAACGATTAAATCTTCTGATGTTAATGTATCTTGATTTACACCAAATACGATTGTTTTGTCGGCACCGGCAGATGGTGCAGATACCAGTACACGTTTTGCTCCGCAGTCAAGATGAACTTTTGCTTTTTCTGCTGCGGTAAAAATACCCGTGCATTCCATTACAATATCAATGTTTAAATCTTTCCATGGTAATTTCGTAGGATCTTTTTCGGCAATACATTTAATTTTCTGGTTGCCTACAATTATATATTCACCTTCTAGTTTAACATCCATTGGTAATGTACCATGTACGGAATCATATTGTAACAAATATGCGTTTTGTTCCGCAGGTGCCAAATCATTAACAGCAACAAATTCAATATCATCACGACCAGATACTAATGCCGCGCGCAGTACCAAGCGCCCTATGCGACCGAACCCGTTTATAGCAACTCTTACTTGTGACATTTTTTTTCCTTTCTTTATTTCTTATTGGACGAGGGTATTTTAGCACTATGTGAAAAATGTGCAATGTGATTTTTTATTTGTTTAAGCAGACTTGAATTCTTGTGGCGCAAAGTTTATAATTCATCATCACATGATAGATAAGCACTCATCTTATATAATTACAGGTCCTACTGCATCTGGTAAGTCAGAATATGCGCATAAATTAGCATCTAAAATAAATGGTGTGATAATAAATTGTGACAGCGTTCAGATTTATCGCGGAATTGAAAATATTTCAGCCAGTCCTTTTGCTGGTCGTGACGTAACAAATAGTATAGATGGCGTACCGTATCGTTTGTTTTCTATTTTACCGTTATCTGCGCAAATAAGCGTTGCTGATTATTTAAATATGGCAAGAAAAGAGTATGAAAATGCAATTTCTGTGGGGTTAACGCCGATATTCGTCGGTGGAACTGGTTATTATATAAACGCCATTATTAACGGTATTTCACCTGTACCCGAAGCGTCAGAAGAAAATCGCGCACGTGCACGTGAAATGACATCAAAAGACATAAAGTCCGCACGTAGTTTATTACCAAAAGAATTTAAGGCTACGGATCCGCAACGAGTTGCGCGTGCATTAGAGGTATTTTTTGAAACAGGACGACATTTAATTGACTGGCAGTCATTACCGCGTAGCGGGGCTATAATGCCTACACCGTATAAAATATTAATAAATCCAGAAATATCCGAATTGCATCAGCGTATTGCTGCGCGCATACCTAAAATGATAAAAGGCGGTGCCTTGGACGAAGCTCGTTCAATTATCGCCAGTGGTTGGGATGTAAAGCGCGCTATTGGTGCCGCACAATTGTGTGATTTTGTGCGGGGAAAAATTTCACAGCAGCAATGTATAGATGATTGGATTACTAAAACTAACCAGTATGCAAAAAGACAGCGAACATGGTTCAGAACTCAGTTCGCTGCCGATGAAGAAATAAGTAATGTTGCAAAAAGCGATTAACGCTTTTTGATTGTTATTTCTATGATTTGTACCGCTTGTAATTTACGGTTTTTAACAAAATTCTGTTGCTTTTGGATATCCTTGTTAGATCTTTTGTGCTTTTTGCGTTTTGCACAGTCGCGCAATTCTTTTGCGGCCTCTTGACGAGCCCGAAGTCGCTGTATTTATGCTGAGTTTTCATACAGTTCTTTCTTTAGATATTCTTTAGCTTTTTTCCGCGTTAAATATGCGTCTGCATGCATAGTGTATGCAGATAAGTAGTCGGCAATTAAATATATCAGAGCCGATAAAAATTGTAAGTTAGTCGAATTCGGGTCTCGTGAATCTAGCAGTCTGATATACATTTTTGTTTGAAATATTAAGAAGTTCTCAATCTCTTTTGTATATGGTATAACATTTCGCCATGTGTTTTTTACGTCTTCATAAGTTGAATATGATGGTCCATATTTACTTATTATAAGTTCAGAAATTTGCTTGGTATACAAGGAAAATGCGCGTTGCGCAGCAGTTTGCTTGGTTTTGTCTTTATTCATAGGTTCGCCCCTTGCTATTACATTATATGAATAGATTATATACCAAATATATAATTTGTCAACAAATAAGGATGGGGGTTAAGCAGAAATAGATTTATAATAGGACATTATAGCGATTTTTAGTCCAGATTTGCGAACTTTCTTAGAATATGCGACGCAGTTATTAAACTCCGTTTGCAGAAGCCCCCATCCAGAATATTCCCAATCTATCAGTCCTGTTATTCTCATTGTTTTTTTATCAACGATAACATTATTACATATATCGTTATGGTTCCAACCGTCACCAATTACGTTCCCACGCAAGTCTTCAATTTCTGTTGGTCTGGCATTATGTATCGCGTAAATAAATTCTGCTAGTTGTTTTCCCCATTCCCATGCGTGTTTTTCTATCGTTTTTTGTGAAAATGTATTTAAATTTTTGCCTGGGATATAGTCATATTTATAAAACGTATAGCCACCAGTTTGAATGATTTCTATTTTAGGTATTTGTATCGTAGAGATGTTTTGAAAAGCGTCTGTTATTCTTTTTTCGCGTGTAATTTTTTCGTTTGGTAATTTTGAATCAAATTTCTTTCTAATTTTAAAAACATATTTATTATCAACAATGAAGCCTATATTCCAGCCACCCTTAATCATTTTGGTGCGGCGAAAATTCAGATCAGGAAAGTGTTTTTTTAATGCGTTATATTTGCCGTACCAGTCGAATAATTGCTGCGTACGTAACCGGTTACGCAGGCGTTTGTTCGGTATCAAACAACAAGCAAAATAACAAATTTCAAAAAATAACTTCCACATATTTGTAATCTTTTTAACGCTAATAAATGGTATTGAAAAAAAAGAAAAAAACAAGTACTTTGTAAGTATGTTCAAAGCAGGTGATACAGTTAAAGTTTTAATACCGAACGTTGTAAACTCTGGTTATGATTATCGATTAACCCGAGATGCAGAATTGGGGACTTTTGTTCGGGTCAATGTTATGAATAAACCTTATATAGGTGTTGTTTTTGGTTTGGCAGACAGTGGTCTGCCCGTTGAAAAAATCAAAGAAACAATAGATGTTTTTCCGTATCGTCTATCTATTGAAGATCTGCAGTGGATTAAAAAAATGTCGGACTGGACATTGATGACACCAGGGGCGGTATTGCGATTAATTGTAAATGTGCCTGATGCATTTTTGCCCCCGAAATTAGAGCAATTATATAAATATAATAAGAATTCGAACTCTCGTATGACAGATGCACGTCAATCGGTTGAAGACGCGTTTTCTTCAAATGATAATGAAGCGATGTCTGCATCTGATATTCAAAATATTGCGCATGTAAGCACATCTGTGGTTCGTGGAATGATTCAACGAGGTGTGTTAATACCATGTGATCTAAGATCACGTGAAACCGATTTTAGTCATATTATTTATAAAGATATGGGAAATATTCAGTTAAACATGGAACAGGTTGTGGCTGCCAAAGAAATAGCAAAAGCAGTTGATAAGGGTGGTTTTTCAGTGTTTTTATTGGATGGTATAACTGGTAGCGGTAAAACCCAGGTTTATTTTGATGCCGCGTGGCGCGCGTATAGCCAGGGTAAATCTGTTTTATTGATGATGCCTGAAATTGCTTTGACAGCCCAGTTTATGGCTAGGTATACCCAACGTTTTGGGGCACCACCGGTTGTTTGGCATAGTAATTTGACTTCTGCAAGGCGCCGTGAAATTTGGCGTGGAGTATTACGTGGGGATATTCGCATGGTGGTTGGTACTAGAAGTGCGTTATTTCTTCCTTGGCAGAATTTAGGATTGATAGTTGTAGATGAAGAACATGATACGTCA
The DNA here is from genome assembly GCA_944390835.1 of uncultured Alphaproteobacteria bacterium. Taxonomy (GTDB): domain Bacteria; phylum Pseudomonadota; class Alphaproteobacteria; order Rs-D84; family Rs-D84; genus Enterousia. The sequence continues at coordinate 5,307 of CALXQT010000041.1, forward strand.
TATAAGCAAGAGGATATGGGAAATTATCATGCTCGTGACATGGCGGTATTGCGCGCAAAAATTGCCGATTTCCCAATAATATTAGCCAGTGCGACCCCGTCTGCAGAAACTTTGCAAAATGTTGCTGATGGTAAGTATGTAAGGTTACGTTTAACATCTCGCTTTGGTGGTGCTTCTTTACCGAAAATAGAAGTAATAGATATGCGTGAGAATCGACCGACACAATATAATCTTGCTGAAGACGCAGAAGACACACCAGCAAGAACGGGTTATCTATCCCCCACATTATGCGATGCAATAAAAGATACTTTAGATAGTGGGCATCAAGTAATGTTATTTATAAACAGGCGTGGCTTTGCACCAATCGTACAATGTAAAAAGTGTGGTTGGGTGGCACAATGTCCAGATTGCAGCGTTGGGATGACTTATCATAAACAATTAGGTAAATTGTTATGCCATATGTGCGGGCGAACGTCAATCATGCCAGAAAAATGCCCTGTGTGCGGTGACGATGTATCTTTTCGCGGGGCCGGTCTTGAAAAAATTCAGGAAGAAATTGGCGTAAGATTTCCGTCTGCCAGAACAGCATTGGTTTCTAGTGATACGATGTTATCACGTCAAGCTTTAGAGCGTCTGGTAACGAAAATGGAGACAGGGGAAATTGATATTGTTATTGGTACTCAGATTTTAGCGAAAGGTCATCACTTCCCAAACTTGACGTTAGTTGGCGTTGTTGATGCAGATATGGGCTTGTTTGGTACAGACTTTCGTTCGTCAGAACATACTTTTCAACAGCTGTTCCAGGTCGCCGGTCGTGCAGGTCGCGGTGAAGTACCAGGACGTGTTTTGCTGCAAACATATCAACCTGAACATCCTGTGTTGCAGGCAATACGTGATGGTGATAGGGACGCATTTATGGCTGCTGATATGGCTGCGCGCCGTGTGGCTAAAATGCCACCGTATGGTCAATTAATTGCAGTTATTATAGAGGCAAATAAAGAAACCGTATTGAAAAGGGTTTGTTCCGAATTATTTAATGCGGCACCAACTGCGGTTGGGGTTAAAATAATGGGACCTATTGCGGCCCAGATTTACCAAGTACGTAATTGGTACCGTATGCGTTTTTTGGTCGCTGGCGATGCCAGGACAATGTTACAACCACTAGTAAAACATTGGGTTTCTAAGGTGCGAATGCCGGCAAATGTTCGTCTAAAAATAGACGTTAACCCACAAAACTTTATGTGAACCGTTCATATTGAATGTTTATAATATTGCCATATATATTGTATATAACAAAAAGGAGAAAATATGTTAGAACTTATAGTCGCTTTTTTAATAATGTTTTGTATAACTGTACTGGGTGTTGCTTTCCTTTCAATTCCTATTTTAATAGCTAATGCTCGTGGAATTTGTGGGGCAGAGCACACGACTATCGTTATATTATCTATTTTAGGGATATTTTTTGGCATAACTTGGTTTGTGGCCTTAATTCTTTCTGTCGTATGGAGCGGCGAATGTTTTGTTGATACGGATTTAGACAAACTAGAAAAAGCCGCAAAATTATATAAAGACAAAGTTATTACTAAAGAAGAATATGAAAAAATAAAATCTAAATTATTATCTCGTAAATAAAAAAGGTCCTTTTTGGACCTTTTTTATTTTTCTTTAGATTTATTTCGCTGTTGTAGAATTTCCATTTTTGCTTTCTTTTTACGAGAAAACATTTTGGATAAATTATCTATTCCAATAATAAATGTATCTATTAAACCTGGGCTTTCCAATAATTCTTTTTCGCGTTGTTCTGCGCGAGCCAGTGTTTCTGCGTTATGACGTTCCATATCCAGCTTGTCGCTATTTGTCCGCAGTCTTACATCAGGATCTTTTATAATTATAGGGTCTTTCTGCATTTTTCCCTCTTTTGTTATTTTAAACAACCTCTGTTACTGCACGTAATGATCCATCGCGAGATAACTGCACAACTCGAATTTTCTTTTTCATTTCCGCGATTAAGTCGCTTCGGTCGTATGCAGGTTGGGTATGCAAAATTCGATCTGCGAATGCCGCATAAGCCGCTTCGGCACTTTCAGCATGGATCGTAGTATAAAAGTGATCGTGCCCAGTACCCAACATTTCCCAAAGTACAGAGGCATTATCGGTTGAAATTTCTCCGCCTATTATGACGTCTGGAGTCATACGAACAACCAAATCTAATAGTCTTGCATAATTAAAGTCATTTGTTTGTTCAGTACGTGATAGTATGAAATGTACATGATTGGGTTGAGGAACACTGATTTCTCGTGCATCTTCAACTGTAATTACGCGACTATTTTTATCAATTAGTGTCAGCATATGGTTTAAGAAGGTGGTTTTCCCAGTTGCAGTTGCACCGCTGATTAAAATAGGGCTGCCATCATTTATCGCCGTCATCAATCTATCATAAGGGTCATCTGGACGTTTTGATTCGCGGGGTTTAACTTTTAATAATTTTTCACCGCGTTTTAGATGATATGTTTCAAAAGATGTTTCTGGTGCGCTTGTTCCACGTATGTTCAGTGCCACGCCACCTGTAATGTCACGATCGTCATATTGGACATTTGGACCAGCAATTGCCGTAAAACGGTGATTGCCAGGTAGCGTTGCATATACTACTGGCATACCATGAATTGGATCAAAAGGACGTTCATAAATATTTGCGACCGTATGGATTAAATCTATTAAATATTGTTTTGATAATGTTTCTGCGCTATATGATACCCACGGAACGCGTGCCCCGTGCAGACGCATCCATACCTCGCCAGCGTGGTTGATGGCAATTTCTTCCACGAAAGAGGGGGTATAGAACTCTTCTAATGGTTTTAATAAAGATTCCAAAACAACATTTGACATCAACATAATTTTATCACAAATCGTGACTTGAATCAAAATGCTTTATTTGATAAAATTAGAAAAAAGAGAGAAAAATATGAAAAGATCTTTATTGTTTATGTTTTTGTCTGCCTTTATATTGGGGGCATGTGCAACGGATACAGATGCACCTTATAATACTGACGATTTTGCGCAGGGTGGGGCGGATGCGCCGTTGTATAACGAACGTACCAGTACTTTTATGCAGGCAGAAAATCAGTATTCAAATATAGACTCTTATAAACCTAAGACGGATGCAGAAAAAGAGGCCAGTAATAATCGTTGGAACACTGCTCGCATGGAAACACGCTGGCAGGAATATCGTGGTACAATGGTTCGTGTTCAGATTTTGTTAGGTAATACAGATTTGCGAGAAATGCGTTTGCGCCTGGTTCAGAATGCTGATGGTATGGATATCGACGGTGATGCTCGTACTGTACTATCAAAAGTTGCTGATTATGAAATGAAACGGATCTGTGGTCGTAACGCAGATAGTATAGTTATGGTATACGACAGACCTTCTTTTGATGTAATGCGTCCGACACCATATTTTGATTATAGGGTAGAAGCCGAGGGGTCTACTATGCGTGAATATGGTTTTAGATGCGTGTATAATAACAACTAACCAAATAAAACGGGGAAAAATATGAAGAAATTAATTTCTGCGATTGCAATTTGTGGGACGGCGCTGTTGGCGGCATGTGATAGTAACGCTGGGGCCCAAAATGGAGATACTGTTATAATTGATTTTGCTGGTTATATGGACGGTGTTCAGTTTGAGGGGGGAACCGCAACAAACTTTCCTTTGGTGTTAGGTAGCGGTCAGTTTGTACCTGGGTTTGAAGAACAATTAATCGGTGCAGAACAGGGTGAAACACGTGATATAAATATAACTTTTCCAGCAAATTACTACCCAGAATTGGCAGGAAAAGATGTGGTATTTACGGTAACCGTAAATGAGATTGTAAAACAATAACTATACAAAACGAAAAAAACAACCGGCAAAATGTCGGTTGTTTTTTATTGCAAACTTATTTCCTATATTTTAATCTTTTTATTACATTATAAAATAGAGAAGAAAATGGCTTTACCAAATATTACGAAAACGCGTAAATTTTTTGCAAAAATAGTTACATTCTGGATACCGATTAAAAAATATCGCAAGGTGTTACGTGGTATACTGCTAATGGGTATCGGGAATTATGTTCGTGTTATAAAAAAAGAAAAAACAAGGAAATTCCCGCATGAATTGTCGGTCGTTACGATTTTGAAAGACGAGGGGGAGTATCTGAAAGAATGGTTGGATTTTCATATTTTAGTCGGGGTAGAAAAATTTTATGTTTACGATAACGGTTCCACAGACAATTCAAAAGAGGTTTTAGAACCATATATCCAGCGTGGGATAGTTGAATATATTTATTTCCCCGGTTACAGAATGCAAAATTCTGCGTATATAGATGCGATAAATCGTTTTTCTGAAGAAACTAAGTGGATGGCAATAATTGATTTAGATGAGTTTGTTGTTCCTGTACAAAATAAAACCATAACAGAATTCTTATATACGTTACCAAGGAATTTTGGTGCTTTGGTTATGACGTGGGTTATGTATGGTTCTTCGGGGCACGTAAAAAAGCCAGAAGGTTTAGTGATAGAAAACTTTAAACATCGTGCCAATCGCAGTCGACCGGCAGGATGTAAATCGATTATAAATCCAAGGTTAATAGTTCGGCAATATAATCCACATATAAATGATTTTGCCGGTTTTATAATAGATGAAAACGCTAAGAAACTAGGATTTATAGATCAGACTAATAACCCACCTTCTTATGAAAAAATACGTTGTAATCATTATTTTACTAAATCATATGATGAATATAAAATTCGTTGTGAAAAGGGAAGCGTAGGCGGTAATAAAGAAAGAAAAAAATGGTCCCAGGAAAAGTTTGAAAAGTATGATACGAATGATGTTTATGATGACATTATGGATAAATATATACCATTACTGAAGAAAATGTAAAAACAACCGGTTGAATACCGGTTGTTTTGTTTATTTAGTTTTTATGACCGCACTTTTAATCAGTGCTACGTCATCGCGAATGGTATCTAACTTTATTTGTAATTTACCGATACCTGTTTCAAGTATGGTTGTTCGGTTTTCAAGTGCGGTTATGCGGCTATCGGCGCGTGCCAGATCTTCTAGTGATGAATCTTGGCGCGCAACCCAATATATTATGCCGGCAATAAAGGCAATAAGAAACCAACTGTTGCGCAGAAAATCAACCAAACCTAGGACGCTTTTAGCTTCTGTGGGCATTTTATTTTCCTCGTTCTATCAACATTTCTATTTGATGAACTAAAGCGCGTTGAGCTTCCAGACTGCGTAGCTGCGCGTCTGTTGCGTCTGGACCTAGGACACGTTCAATTGTTATTTTCCGCAGGTGTTGTAAAACGGACGCACCGGCAGCAGTCGAAAAGGTACGCGTATAGTTTTGTTCTATGTCTTTCATTTCGTTTTCCTCCTGCGTTAAATAATGGTTTCTTCCAACGCCATTTTTGCAATTGGTGCAATGTATTTTAATTCTGCGTCGCTATGTAAAGAAATTTTATCAATCACTCCGCGACGAGATAATATTTGTAAACCGCGTTCGACCAGCGGTCGTATAAACTCATGCAATAGCCGACCATATGTTGCACCCAATATACGCATCATATCTGCGTTGCGCGCCATGATTTCTGTTGCCGTCATTTCTTTTTCGCTTAGTAACCCCAGTCTATCGGCAAGCAATGCGTGACGAATACGATCTCGAAGATCTTTTAATATAATTTGTGATACGTCAAAGTCTGCACCAGATGCTAAAGGTGTTAAACCAGACGAACCAACCGCTTTAGGTATTATTGCACCAGGAGTCAGGTTTATGTTAGATAAGTTTATGACACCATCGTCATCGGCTTGCCAGATTCCAGATACTGCGATTGTTGCATTTTTCAGAACTAATTCTACCACTTTATTTACAGTTTTTATATCTGGTAAAGCTCGTAAAACTGGACCGCGACCATATAATTCGCCGCTGGCAACCGACCACCTGAATATTATATAAGGGTTTGTTTCAAATCGGCCTGTGGCCACAATATTATTTTCTATGTTACCACCAACGTCTAGCCATGCTGTAAACTCTGAATCAATTAAACTTTGAACAAGTCTAAGCGGCATTTCTGGATCTTGTTTAATTTGATCCCTTATATCGGATGGTGGGGTCCACGATGGATATTTTTCCATTACTTCACGAGCACTCATTGTGGCAGTATGAAAAACTGCTCCATTTAGTATCGCTATATCGCGCATAGGTATAGCAGTAAATGAAAAAGCAGATGCGGAACCAATCGGATTTTCAGACATGAACAAACACGCCGTGCCAAGAATAATTAAATCCATATAGCATTGGTGTATTGTTGTATAAAAGTTTGAATCATTCAGATTCGCACGTAAAGCCAAGGTGGCTAGTTCTGAATTGGGTGATTCCGGACTTTCTGGTATCAATGATATCCATAATGATTCAGGCGGGGTAAGTAACGAATAAATTGATGCGGCCAAGTTATCTACTGCGTCCGCTGCGGTTGCGTCAAATAACGTTGCTGCGTCATCATCTGCGGTTGGACATGTGTACCGTAATGCACTATCCCAACGGTTTAACCATGGGGCGCGTATATCTAGTGCGCGGCGGTACATTTGTTGTAAGTTATGTTTCATATAGAGCTCCCTTTGTTATACTTTAAAGTTTGTATTTGCAGAAAATGTTATTGGGTGTTGACCTATTGGTCGGATTGGTACAGGAACGGCGCATATTGCACCAGCTGTGGCGTCAAGACCATCGTCATGACCGACGCCGCCGATTGGTGTCCAACCCAACATTTCTGCAATCAGTGGTGTTGATTGAACTCGTCTGTGTGCATATAGGCGTCCAGAAGATAGTACAGGTTCAATCGCATCCAAAATTCTGGTTTCTTTATTTTTATGGTTTGTTACTTTTTGAACGTTTATGCTTATGTTTCTTGATGCAGAAACATTGCTCATGATTTCTGGTAATGCGTTACCGATGCCATTAGTTTCTATGTATATTCGACGAAGGTTATGTCGTGTAACAAAATCTAAAACCATTTCGCATTGTCGTGCCAGTGGATGGAGTTCTTCGTCCGAAACGATTAGATATAATATGTCATGGATGAAAATGTTTCTTTTTTTATCGTCACGATATATTAAAACGCAAACGCTTCCATCTGACCTTTTGTTTCCTGTTGACGGATCCCAATAAATAGACGCTCCAGTAATATGGTTTTCGCCTATTTTGGCGTTTCTGGCGTCAAATTCTGAGTCGTACAAGTTTAACGCGTCTGGGTCCAGACGGGCACGATCAGGGGCAATAAATTCCAGCATCATCTGGGCAGAAAAATATCGCATACCGACAGAATCTTTTAAATCATCTATTCGTTTAATTGGAAATAATTCTGGCCATGCAGGCGTTCCATCGGCGGAAATTATTGGTATTTTTAATTCGCGATAACCGCGTAAAAAAGGCGTTGAAAAAGCAAAATTTTTATATACTATATTTGACATGGACTTTACCCCTAAAACTTTACCGACGAACCTAGAGGCTGAACAGGCAGTTTTGGCGTCTGTATTGATGAATAATCGGGCGTTGGAAAGAGTATCTGAATTTCTTAAGCCGGAACATTTTTCACATCCCGCACATCAAGAAATTTACAAATTAGCTGAACGACAATTCGCTGCGGGTATTCCTTTTGACATAATTACAGCGAAAAACTATCTCGACCAACAAGGTGTATTAGAGTCTGTTGGTGGTGTTGATTATTTAACGCAGTTAGCATCAGCGGGTGCAACTGTTGTAAACGTTGAGCAATATGGTCGCATCGTTTATGAAAACGCTATGCGGCGTGAATTAATAAACTTGGGCCAGACGATTACAGATGCTGCTTTTGTTGAAGATTTAGACAATCCTGTTTCTGCACAGATTGAAACTGCGGAACAGCGGTTATTTGATATGGCATCTGCTGGCGTTTCTGAACGAGAAGTTTCATCGATTGGCAGTGCTTTACAAGAGGCTTTAAAAGAAGCTGAAATTGCATATAAAGCAGATGGAAAACTGTCTGGTTTAACAACCGGTTTAAATGCGCTGGACAAATCAATCAGCGGTTTACATCATTCAGATTTAATAATAATTGCTGGTCGTCCTGCTATGGGTAAGACGACGTTGGCGATGAATATCGCTTTTAATGCGGCAAATGCGATTCTTTATGGTCGAGCAAATGAACGTTACAAAGGAATAGTTGCTTTCTTCAGCCTTGAAATGTCTAAGTCTCAGTTGGCGGCGCGAGTATTATCTTCGCAGTCAAAAATACCTGCATCCGCAATGCGAGAAGGGTCTTTAACAGATGAAGACTTTTTGAAGATGTCCCAATATGCTGATGCAATCAGCAAGGTCCCTTTATATATTGATGATACTCCGGGTATGTCGGTTCCTATGATACGTACGCGTGCAAGACGATTGGCGCGGCAGCATGGTGGAATTGCGCTGATAGTGATTGATTACTTGCAGTTAATGACATCCCCCGGTGGAAAGAATAAAGATAATCGTGTGCAAGAAATATCCGAAATAACTCGCGGATTAAAGATGCTTGCCAAGGAGTTAGATGTACCAGTTATTGCGTTGTCTCAGTTATCACGTAGTGTCGAGTCTCGCGATGATAAACGTCCACAGTTATCTGATTTGCGTGAATCAGGTTCAATTGAACAGGATGCGGATATAGTTATGTTCACATATCGTGAAGAGTATTATTTGGATAACCGTGATCCGTCACAGCGTATTTCTGGTAACGCCAGTGAAAAAATCATTGAAAATTATCAAAAGCGCTTAGAACGTGCACGTGGTAAAGCTGATATAATTATTGGCAAGAATCGTCATGGTCGTCCTGAAACAGTACGTATGGCATTCTTTGGTGATTATAGTTTGTTTGATAATTTAGACGAAATGAATGCTCGTGGGGAAAACGATTTTGGTAATTCGTCTCAGGCTGCACCGATACCAGAAGACGGCGACTTTGAACCAACACCAATTGATACTGACGCTATACCAGACGATATGCCGCTTTAATCATTTTATGCTTGCCAAGTCTCTAAAAATTGACTAAAATTTTGTCAAGAAAATCTAAGGAGATTTGTGATGGCGCAAGAAGAAATAATTTTCCCTAATAACATCAGAAATATTCGTTTAGCTAATGGGATGAAGATGACGGAATTGGCGCGTCGTGCTAATTTGTCCTTATCCGCAGTTTCTAAAATTGAAAAGGGTGTTCGTCGTTTAAATCAAAAGCAACTATTGAACATATGTAATATTTTAGGGTGTAAATTATCGGATATATTCATTAAAGAGTCTGACGAAGTTGCGGGTCAGTGGCAAAATGAAATAAAGCGTCGTTTGAACGATAATGAAGACAGCGGGTTAAAAATATTTGGTAGTGGGCTACGTAAAATACGCCAGAATTCTGGTAAAACAATCGCCCAGGCTGCCAAAGATGCTGGTATGACGTTGTCTGTTTATCATAAAATAGAAGTTGGACAGCGTGAAATATATCAAAACGAAATAGAGCCACTAGCAGAATCTTTCGCATATACGGCGGAAACGTTATTGGATAAAATTGCGGCGTTATACAAATCTGGTGATTTAAACAAACAGATAAATAAAGTTAAAGAGCGTGTAAAATCTGTTTTGGTTCCTGGTAATCCTTTATCTGGTATTGATATGCATGGTGGGTTGTACGGTGCAAAACTATATGACAGTGCGCGTAAAAAGTTAGTTCCTGTTTTTGGTATGCCTGCTGGTAAATCGATTACGTTTAAGAAATCAGACAAAACCATGATAGTTGCTCCTATGCCATTAGAAGGACACAAAGGTGTTTATGCGGTAATGCCTAATTCAAAGCGTCTTGGTGGGTTTGTCCCGGAAAAATCTTATATTTTTGCCGATTCTGAAATTCCAGCTTCGGTTGGTGATATGGCCGTATGTATAGATGCAGATTTTGATTCTCTGGATTCAAACGATACTGCAACAGCACAAATTGTAAGTGTGCGTCAAGATTCTAAAGGTAAAGTATATGGTCATATTTCATCGCCAGAAGAAAAAATTATTGGCAAAACAATGCATAAGGTTGTTATGATCGTAATGGAATAGTTCTTCCAACCAGGAGGGGGTAATGAAAGCAAAAGCCAGTGTAGTTGCACAAAAACTATTAAACCTGTACCGTCAAGAACACGTTATCTTTGGTGGTTGGGCCGCAGTTAACCCTGTGTTTGTAGACGAGGCTGATCCAGATGTGTTACGTGCTTTGCGTGATCTGCCGACGGGTAAGATGTTGATAAAACACATTGAAAATTTGCGTAGCGGTAAAACCCCGATGGATTCTATAGAGCGTGAATTGTTACCATATGGTGGTATGATGGCAGAAACTGTTGCTACGGTTCCGTTAACTGCAGATGAATTGTCTGAATTAGAGGCTGGTATTAACGCATTTACAACAGATCAAGAAGGACTAGATAAAATTCAACAATTACGCGTTGTTCGTAAATTTGGGGATCAATGGGTGGTCGCGATAAGAGCAGCATTGTCAGAACGTCCAGATTTATTAGAAAAGTGGGATGTTATAAATAAAACATATCGAGCGTATTATTTATGGAAAGTTGCTAGTGATATGTTGAATCAACCTTTGTCTGAACGTGCACGGGCGCAACTACAGGTGGATATGCCAGAGTATGAAACGTATTTGCCCATGTTTGGCGATGCCGGAACAGAACTATTAGAAAAACTACGTTCTTTTATTACCACAATGAAACCAACAGATGAAACCGAAAATGACGGTTTGAATTTCTAGGTTTCTTGAGTGCGATAGATTGTGTCTAGCGTATGAGGCGTTCCGATATAAATCATTGTGCCAGATGGTGATAATATAAAATCTAGTTCTCTTAATCGTTCCCGTAGAGTTTCTCGTTTTTGGGCAGTATTGCTGGTATTAGGTACTTCTACGTCATCACAAATTATTAAATCTGCGCGTAATCCTGTTATATTACCGTGTATTCCTTGACATGTGACAGATGGTTCTCGTATACCGATTGGACGGTTTACAGTAATTTTCCCTTGGGCCCACTCTTTTTTTACATCTGGTACCATGTCAGAACACATAGGGTGATTTTCTAGTATATGTCTAACGTGAGAAACCATACGTGCCGACAGAGTACTTTCTGCAGATAAAATTAATATTCTAGTTTCTGGTCGCATATATAATACACAGGCGGCAAATATTCCAACCACAGTTGATTTGCCTGAATGTCTGAACGCCATTAATAAACCGCGATGCGGTGGCGCTGTCCATATAGAGACCAGAAACTCCATTATTTGCTTATGGTGGGCAGGCGTAGATAGGCCTAATACGTTATTCCACGTATCCAGAAAATTATAAAACTCTTGGATCATAGCCTTAGCCAATTAAGTCTTCAAATTTATCCAGTATAGATTGCAATAAATTTGGTTTACTGACGCTAATTTTTTTTAATTTGCTAACATTTGACTTACGTTTTTCTTTATACGGTTCCTCTGTTTCTGTTTTTAATCTTTTTAATACGGCACCAGTTGATAAGCTGCTGCCAGATACTCCTGAGGCGCCGTATTTTGCCCGTTGCGTAGCCAAAGTTTTTTTTACAAGATTCGTTTTTTCTTTTTCGTCTTCAGCCATATCAGCCAAAATTTTTTGGCGTTCGTTTTCGGCTTCTTTTTTCGCATCGCGATAGTTTAATATAGACGTAACGTCAGATACAAGTTGTCCCATTGTAAATCCTTTTGTGTTTTAAACTATGTAATATCCGTATATGGTTATAGATAGAACTGTTGCTGGTAATTGCTCATTACTAGAAATAGTCCATGGTGCGTTTATACAGTTACAATCGCTTCCCAGCAGGTTTATAGATATATCTCCGTTATATCCAGATGATGTATCTTCATAAATTGTGTCAGGCAGTGACGTTCGTATGCCGTTTATAAACAGCGTTTTAGTATTTAATACACGTGCAGAAACTTTCCTTATCCGTAGTTTTTTTGCATTGTGTCCAGATGCTCGTAATGGCAGTGCGGATGCTGTGTATGAAAAGGTGTATTGGTTCGCATCACTTAAAGCATCAGCAGAAAATTTTTCTATATAAAATTCACCGTTACGTTCAACAACTACATTAGTTATATTGTCTATTGTAGCGACGGATTTAAAATTACCCTGGGTTGTATACCTTGCCCAAGCAGATATACCCAAAGCAGAGTTCTGATTTAATACAGACATATTTCCGTCAGCCATTACGACAAATAGTTGTCGTAGATCTTCGTTATAAGATAAATCTACGGGATCTTGCATTAAGTGCTTTGCCTGAGTGCATAGATCTCGGGCATTATAGTTTTCACCCAACGCATCAAGAGATAACTCTCGGATATCTTTTTTTGTGTTTGATATGAAAACGGTTGCGCCTTCTATTTTTTGCGGTGGCAAGTGCCGTGATGCAATACTGCCAACAGATGTATGTTGTTTTACTTCAACCGACGAGGGGGTTAATGGTTTGCTGGAAATAGCCCATTCCCCAGCGTTTGTAAGTATTTGCAGATTATCACTGCTTACTACGGTACATATTTGCTGACGTTGTTCTGATACCAGAGTCAGAAAAATTGCTTCGTCGTCTAACCCTGTACCGACGTTAAAGTTGTTATGTTTGCCAACTTGTGACATCCATATACCGCTTGGCCACGATCGTGATCCACCGAATACTAGTCTGTCTTGATGAAAAGTTATACTGCAGGGCCAACCACGTCGATTACCAAATGCTGCTTCGTACCATTCTGTAACAGGGTTTTCTGGAATGTTGTATTGACTATTTGTGTAAGCGATTACTTTTTGTGCGTTTATATATTCTGTTATGCTCCATTGGTTACCAAGAAGTAACATACGGTCACCGACACAACTTTCGGACCATAAATCTTTATTCGCGGTAAATTGAGCATAGTTATTACCGGCTTCGTTTGCGGTTACAGTAATTTTTATATTTTCTGTATCATCAAATCTCATGAACGGTATATTTATTGTCATATCCGTATCATTGCGAGAAAATTCAAATTCATTTAATACGAATATATTACCTTCTTTCTTTAGGATATATGGTTGATAATCTGGGTGAACAAAAACCATCGTATCAAATCGTTGTGCGTATTGAATTTTTGATATATCAGCAAAAACCCAAGGTGCTGTCATATCACGAATACATGTAGAACCGCTGTACAGCATAAGATTTTCATCACCAAGAACTAATAGATAGTTTTCTGTATCAGATACGGAAAAAGGGATTAGTCTTGCAGACGAATCTAAACTTGCTACTGTTTCCAGACCTTTGCGGCGTTGTAGGCCGCCACCAGCAAGAACATCCATGTTTTCTAGTCGAGATAGTCCGTTTATATTATCTCGTGCAAAAAATTCTGGTGCGACTTCTCCGTCGGCAAAAGAGTTTTGTGTTTTTATAAATTCAGACATTGGTCCCCCCGAAAATTAAAAACGTGCGTTGATAAGAGAAAAGTTTTCGATGTTATCGCGACCTGCGGTTATTGTGCTGTCTATAAATTTTGCTGATTGTAGTTCTGTTTCATATAATGCTGCTAACATGCGAAATACACTTTGATCGCCGATAAGAGGAATACAAAACTCCATGGCTAATTTTGTTGCAGCCAATGATACGAAGTAACTAGGGAAAGATTCTGGAGGTACGCGTACAACCGCTGTTATGGTTATGTTTTTTGATTGTGATATCACTTTATTTCCGATAATCTCACCACTGCATTTTAATATTCGTAAACAATCTGACGGGATTAAAAAGTCTCCGTCATCATTTTTTATCAGCTCAAATTGCTTACAGGCAAAACGCCATGGATGCATTGCCAGTAGCATATCTATTATGGAATCAAATAAAGTACGAGAAAGTTGTGCAGCTGGACTGTCTTCTATTAAAGACTGAATAGGTTTTTCACCTAATTTCAGTAGCGCCATCGTGCATAAGTCTATTTTTGTATGCATTAGATTCACCTTTGTAATTCAGGTATAAAAAACCGGGGCATATATTTTGCCCCGGTACGGTTTAGTTATGCTAATTCAGCAACAGATATGCTTCCGCTGACTGTTATTTTTTTTATTGATGTATTATCAGATGCATTGATGATTACAACATCTCCGGTATTCATCAGTGTTTTTACACTATCAAAATATCCGGATGTGCTGATTGCAGTCATCGTTTCGTTTGCAGCATAGTGCCACAAAGTAAATCCGTTTGCGTATGCAATTACGGACAAGTTTTTGTTTTGAAAAGCCATTGATTTGTTCCTTTGCGTTAGGGAAGATTATTATAAGTGCTTATATTTTATGATTCTTTGCACTTGATTCGGACAATGCCGTCGTTATCAATCAGAACTGCACCTTGTGACATGCTGTTACTGATAAAGTGAGCGGCACGTTCACCATGCCAGGAAATATCTGTCTTTACTTCCTGACCGCATGCATGTCCTATGCTTGTTGCATGGTACATAAAACAATCACGATTTTGATTTGCTAATGGCAAATCGTTATATAACACCCATGTAATACCCAACCATTTTCTAGATGCGCCGCCAGATATCAGCGGTAAGTTGTCACCAACATAATCAGCAGAGACGAATTCATCTATATTCAATAGTTCGTTCCACTGCTGTACGCCGACAACAGCAAAGCGGCGACCATCGTCGGGTACGTCGTTTTGATTTAATTCTTCTAATGCGGACAAGATTAAATCTTTTGTTAAGCCTGTTGCATATGTACCAACAGAAGTTGTAGCTCCTTTCATTGCAGTTACAATCAACTCATCTGTTTTTCGACCCAAAGCATATGCGCCTGCGGATGCGACCACTCTACGTTCGTCAACGTTAGTTTTTAATTCATCCAATGCGTCAACCCAATCACCTGCGTAGTAGTCTTGTAATACGCATTCAACTGGTTCGTGATTTAAGTTCATTACTGGAACAATTCCATGACGTGATTTTGTACTGGCTGTACCACGTCCAACTTTTTGGAAAGTTGTAGAAGTACCGATGATGCCAGATTTACTGCGTACTGTTGAGCGCAGTTTTGTGCCCATTTGCTGGTATGCTAAATGGACGTCGGCCTCGAACTGTTTTACAAAGACCTTGTCAACTGAAACAGACATTATGAAAATCCTTTTTGTTAATAAAAAAAATACGTAACTGAAATTACGTTTAATAGATTTTGTTATAAGGTTATGCATAAGAGAATATGCGCCATAAACAAAACGTTTATTTGGGTCCCATCATTATAGGATTATCCATATTAAGAATGTTCAGTCAGACGTGCGCAAAATCTGACTGAATATTTTTTATAAAAAAACCGAACGATGTTCGGTTATAAAAATTAAAAATCCCCGACATATCGGGGATTAAAATATTATTTTTTCTTTGCGCATGCTTTTTTAGCAACTGGCTTTTTCGCCGCTACTTTTTTTGCAGGCGCTTTCTTAGCGACTGGTTTTTTCGCAGGTGCTTTTTTAGCAACCGGCTTTTTCGCCGCTACTTTTTTTACAGCTGGTTTTTTAGCAACTGGCTTTTTCGCCGCTACTTTTTTTACAGCTGGTTTCTTTGCAACTGGTTTTTTTGCAGGTGCTTTTTTAGCAACTGGTTTTTTTGCAGCTGGTTTTTTTACTGCTGGTTTTTTTGCAGCTGGTTTCGCCGCTGGTTTTTTAGCAGCAGTTTTTTTTGCAGCTGGTTTCAAGAATGTGAATGCCATTCTTCTCTCCTTTTTATTTTTTGGATAGAACAAATTTTTTTTGTTCTTACTTACATTTTATATGAAAGAAAAAAAATAGTAAAGAAGAAAGTGCGTTTTTTGTTACGAATATAATTTTTTAAATTCATTTTCAATTTTACGAACATATTCTGGATCTTGATCTCGCCAATATTTTGGGTCACGCATCATACGACGTAAATCGTTATCTGTTAAATTTTTTGACCCCATTTCATCTGTTTGTATAGCTGGTTCCATAGATTGCATCATTGCGTATATGCTGCGGATTCCTTGGGGTGTAGAACATAATTCGTCAAATGCTTCACGTGGTAAATATTTTTCTCCGAATGAATTTATTTCACGTAAAGCCTCTTGCATTTTTTCTTCGCTACCAAAAAAGTTTTTTAATTCTGCTATTGCGCTAGCTTCATTTTGTGTATTGAATAAATCAGATAGTACAGGTGTTAAAAATTCATCTGCAATTTGATAAATTTTTTCAACTTGTGTTGAAGTTAACCCAATTTCAAAAAATTTTTCGCGTAACGATTCATCGTCAAACATTGTATTTATAGGATATTCATTGGCATTTTCTGGTACACCAATCGCACGATTGAATTTTGCTTTTGTCTCTGAATCTGAATTCGAATCAGGAACAGAAATCATGCTACCTATTTTTTTTTCTAATTCGGAATATGACTTTAATAACGCATCTGTATTCAAAGTGCCGTCCGCGTTAAGAAATTTTTCTGGAACTTTTTCCATTTGTTTTTCCTTTTGTTTCACTGGATTTGCGCAGAAAATAAATTCCGCCAAGCGTAAAGATTGATTGCAACATAGTAAATATGTCTACGTCGCCTACTAAATATGCTCCGACTGCGGATAGTATGCCAATGCCTGATATTATATATGTTCGATGGCCGGCTAGAAATCCGCCGCTGATAATTTTTTTCATATTATATCCATTCATGTTAAAGATAAAATAATAGACCATCTATATCTGCGATATAGCCACGTGCGATTGCCCAAGATGGAATGACGTAATCGTGATGGAAGCGCGTCGCACCGTAACAACAATCTGGTAAGGTTCCGCGCATCATACGCATAGCAACGCGTAGACACATCTGAAAGTTACGATTTGTAGGCTCAATGTGTATTAGTTCGTTATTAGGTGATGATTTATTTAATGAACTAAATAAATCTCTGTCAGATAGTATTTGATCAAAAGAGCAATTATATGTTTTGACGCAGTTCTGAATCATTGATGTTAACGCTTCTACTGCTCGTAAAGATTTTGCGTGAGTTTCTGCATATACAATTCGAGCAATTCTGTATGGAATAGATTTCGATTCATCAGGATTTTTTATCAGCGTCAGTTGCATGTCTATATGTCCTTTTTTGATGAAAAAGAAAAAGGTCACACAATAGTGTGACCTATAATAAAAAAATCCGTCAGTTTCCTGCGGACAAATTTTCTCTTGTTTATGCATATAATGATATCATATTTTGACATTAAAGTCAAGATAATATTTTTATTAGATTTAGTTACATGCTGATTTCATCACCGTAAGCAAGTAAATATCTGGTCCCGTTACGTAAGACTAATGCGCCATGTTCGTTAATTCCGATGAGTTCTACGTTTTCGCCGCGATACTTTACAATTTTATTAAGTCCTGTTGCTAAATCCATCCAACGGGCCCGAACAAGCGGAAAATCCATGCGACGCCATTTATCAAGATTCTTCATAAGTTTGCTTAACAGTTCGGCTTTATCAATTTGTACATAGTTATCTAGTTTCGTTGTTTGATAGTTCGTTACAGTTGGATTAGACTTTATATTTATACCAATACCTATGATTACAAAGCGACCTGCATATTCTGTCAGAGTTCCAGATACTTTTTTCCCGTCAATTAATATATCGTTTGGCCATTTGATTTTAGGGTGTACCCCAAAGGCGATTAACGTTTCTGCAATTGCGACTGCAATCATATAAGATAAACGGTGATCGCGTTCTTCTGCGTCAAAAATGAAACTTACATATAGATTTCCATGATGAGAGATCCATGTTCTTTTGTATCTGCCACGCCCAGCAGATTGTGCTTCTGCCATTATAACAAGGTGGTCACGTGCTTCGCCAGTTGCGACCATATTTAACGCATGCGTCTGAGTGCTTGGTATTTTATCAAAAGAAATCAGTTTATAATTTGCCAATTTTGTATACCCCATTTTCATTTATAATAAACTGACGCCCAAATGTTTTTCGTAGTTGATATATTGCTGTATCAACTGCGTGAGTGTTTGCATTTGGTGAATAGCCCAAAGTGGTACGTAAATCGGCCGCAGACATACCACCAGATTTATATAGCATAATTATAATTTGAGCCTGAATATAAGGTAATTGTACATTGCACCCCAAAATGTTACGTAATATTTGGATATTCCCATCAACAGCATTTTGAATGGCGGTTTTAATTATTATTGGGGTTGCGGGTTCAATGATATTTAATGAGTCAAAATCTAGGTAGGTTGCATCGGGGGTGTCAGATACTGTCGCGCCCAGCTCAGATAATATATGGCGCCATACCGCATTTGAAGAATAGATTCTGATTCCGTCTAACATATTATATCTAGGATAATAAAAGCATAGAAAGTTGTCCAATAAAAAAGACCGTAAATGCAGGTTACGGTCTTTTAAAGTATCCAAAACGCATTTGTTTATCAGCGCTCTTGATTTTGCGTATCAATAAACTTAGTAAAGTCTTGGATTGTGGCACCCGTAGACGACAATATTTTTGAAATGCTGTTTGTGGACGGCCATCTTGGTTGTCCTTCTTTGGACCACCGTTTACTTTTATTGAAAGTAGTCGGGTCCAAACCGCTGCATTTCGCCAAACCTGAACACGACATACCGTGTTCGGTTGCAAAGCGTTCTATCGCTCGCCAGACATCTTCATGGGTCATTTTCTCTCTCCTCTGGTTACTG
>CALXQT010000042.1 GCA_944390835.1 uncultured Alphaproteobacteria bacterium
ACACCACGCCAGATATTCCCATATTAAACATAGCGCTTACACTTAACACTGTACCACGCTCATTTGACTGAATCCTGGTATGAATATAGTCATTAAATACTAATACGCACATTGTCTGAACTGCTGGTGTGATTGCTGCTATTCCACATATTGCATATACTAACGGCATTACAAATCCATTTGAATTTATAGCCAAAAGAACAGCAGAAAATCCTAGCACTAACGACCCAATACAAGCCCATAATAACTTTCTTGTTCCCAGTATATTTAAAATCCTATGCGCAAACTTCGAAAACAATACGCGACTTCCTTGGTTGATAGCAAAGGACACCCCAAACAGCGCAACAGGAACTAAAGCCAACTCCATCATTGGCTGGAACAACCATAATAACACTATTGTAAAAGTAGAATATATCGCAGGAAACAACATTAGCCACTTTATTTCTGGATGCTTTACAGACATCTTTACTATACCAAGACAATCCTTTATTGGGCTAGCTTCTGGTACAACTTTACGCCTGACTTCTTTTATTTCTGGCAACAGCAGCATCAATACAAAACCAAAGAATACTACAAGCGCCTCTACCCATAACAAAACACCTTCTCCGATAGCCAACAACAAGCCACCCACTATCATAGAAACAAACATTCCAACTTGACCAAAGGACTTTATCGAACCATTTTCCTTAACATATTGATTTTCCTTACCGTCTTGCTTTAATAGATCATACACATAGGCTTCACCAGTACCAGAAAGCAATGCGCTGGCCATTCCCATAAGAGACTCACAAACTACAACAGCCCAAAACCCTTGCGCCCATATCAATAAAAACATTCCCAAAAATTGTAAAAATGTAGCCAAAGCCATAATTTTCTTTCTAGAAAAAACGTCCGCCAAGTAACCACTTGGAATTTCAAATAAAAACGCCGCAATTCTAAAAATACCCTGAATTAAAAAGAAATCCGCCAAAGAAACACCTTTTCCAAAATACACTAACGTGACAACAGGAATTAACGGCATAAAATACCTACAAAATCCAGATAATTTTAATATCAGCAATGCACTAGAGTTAGATACTTTCATTTTTTATTTTTACCTAACAATTTTAAATTACCACAGTAATTGTATTTTATACGCGCACAAAAAATCAAGAGCAAATCGGCATCGCAAAATTTGCCAGTGTATGTTATACATCTGAATTTTGGGCGGATTCGGTGTTCTGAAAATCACATACCGTGCATTTTTGAATATAAAACCCCACGTTTTCGGCACTATACAAGATTAAAGCCGTGAATAACCACGGCTTTCATTATTTCTGGTCGGGGCGAAAGGATTCGAACCTTCGACATCTTGCTCCCAAAGCAAGCACTCTACCAGACTGAGCTACACCCCGAAACGACACCTATTATATCAACATTTTTAACAAATGCAAATTTTTATGTACATTTTATGCTTGTCTAGATTACAGAAACTTCTTACAATACATCTGATGCTAAAGAAATTTATATTTTTCACCATTTTGCTTGCAACCTACATGCTGCCAGAGCACGCAGGAGCCTTAACCGCAAGGTCTGCTGCTTCAGACTATGTCAGTGAAAATACATATAACAATTTATACCCCTATATGAATAATACAATGCGCACAAGCTTAAACCCAGGCACAACCCCTTCTCAATCAAGCGCACCAATAAATGTTTTAACACGAACCAAAACCACAAATAGTACAACCACAAGAAATGTCGTCCCCAGAAGTGCTTCTACAACTTCATCCGCCAGAAGTGCAACGACATCTGGGACTACTTCTGCCAATACTGCACGAGCCGCATCTTCTGGTAATACATCAACAACAACCAGAAAGGTTTCACCGCGTAAAACTAGCACGACTACAAATACCGCACGTAGCGCAACATCTACAACAACCGCCAGATCCGGCGTTCCTGCAACAACGTCCGCACGACGTGTCGTTGCCAGATCCGGAACAACCTCAAGCGGGGTCACACAAGTTGCAAGCGCAAGGTCCACAAACAGATATGACGGAAACACTTCAACAGCACGTCAAGAGACTTCATCCATATACAATACAACCACAACAAATAATACTAGTGTATCATCAGCACGTTGCATGTCAGACTACACAGAGTGTATGAACGATTATTGTCAACGAGAAGACACAGAATATAATCGTTGTTATTGCAGCGCAAAATTAGCGCAAATAGATGCACAATACAAACCAGAAATAGACCGATTAATTAAGGAAATACTAACAATAAAAAATACTAACTATTGGACAGATGCAGAAATGAACGAATACTGGATGGAAAAAATAGGTCAATATACGGGAACGAATTCTTGGGAAAACCTTGACAATGCTCTAAACATTGAATGGCCAGATTCAGACAGCCAGGTTCGCGGGCAACAGGCATTTGCTATTGGTCATTCATATTGCGTTCAACATTTACAAAATTGCGCTTATATGCAAACGAATTTACGTGATGCTTACCGCTCGGAAATTGCACGAGATTGTGCAACATATGAATCTTCTTTGCAGCGGTTAAAAAATGCAGCAGAAAGTATAGTGGAGTCTTATAAATGAAACCTATGATGGGTATTGAATACGGTCGTGGTGCCACCGCCGCCGTTATTACCCAGGGACCTGCTTTGGCCCCTGAATACGTAAAGAAAATGTTTCCGAATACCAAATGGACAACTGTAACCCCAGACAAATATGATGCCGTATTATGGGCCAACGATCGTTTTGGTGAAAACTTTCAAATCCAAGAAAAAATATTTTCTGCAACACCATATGAGCCCCACATCATGATAGGTGGGGACCATTCTGTAAATTTTGGTCACTTCGCAGCAATAGCGGACAGATTACCCGCAAAAGAAGATTTGTGCCTGATTTATATTGATGCACATCTAGACATCCATACACCAGAATCTTCTAGAGCAGAAGCATCCGGTGCACCACATGGGACCAATGTACGTGCTTTGCTTGGTGAAGGCGATGCTCGTTGGTTGTCATTACCAAAACGCACCCCTTCTCTGAGTTCTGAAAACTTATTTTATCTAGGCACACGCTCATACGAGCCATCAGAAATAAGATTCGTAAAAGCAAAAAATATTTATATGCGTACCGCAAAAGAATTACAAACGCCAGAATCATGGACAATAACAGCCGCAGAAGTATTACGTAAAATTGGATCGAAAAACTATATCGTATCATTTGACTTTGATGTTATAGATCCCACCATTTTTAAAGATGTCTTGGTGCCAGAGGCTGATGGCATAAGCTTGGAAGCGGCAGAATATTTCGTTCGTACCTTTGCCCCGCGATCACACGGATTTGAATTCGTAGAATATTCTCCAACTGGCGATGAAAAAAGCGCTCACATAGTGAAAAAACTTATCGATATAGTGTTATAAGCTGGTTGAAATAATTTTAGTTTATTTCCTTACATAATAAATTATGTCGATAAATATTTCGTGCCAAATCGTCACTGATAACATTCCAGTCGTTTTCATGACCATATATCGGGATGCATGGCGCACAAAATCTATTCTTTAATTGTGTATTGTTCGCGCAAGATGCGACGAATGTCATACACACCAATAGCAAAAGTTTTTTCATTAACTTCTCTCACTTTCTTTAAAATTATAGATTGGTTATAGGCGTTCATATCTGCTATTCTGGCGTTACATTTTTGCGTTGCGACACGACCACCCGCAAAATACGCCAGCAATAAAACAGATAAAAAAATTAAGAATACATATTTTTTCATTTAAGAAACCTATAAAAATAATAAACGGGGCCATAAATGCCCCGTTATTGATAACTTACGACTATCAAATAAGGTTTTTAATCACCACATATTGTGCTGGTTGCACCTTTTGCATGTAATTCCTTACACAAATCTTCTATCTGTTCTAAAGATTCTTGATAATCTTTTCTTTCTTGCTCTGTCATTTGTGAATACAGTAACTCTGCCTCATCCAAAGCCTTTTGTCCCATAACTTTTCCACCGATAAGACGGTTTCCGAATAACTCCATCACACCAACACCGACACCAACACCGCCTACTGCTCCACCTACAGTTGCCCATGTACGTCCACTTTTTCTGGCATCCAAGGCGCGTTGACGTAATGTTTCACGATTAGCCCAACTTCCGCAAGTGATTTGTTGGCCCACCATAAACCATTTTGATGGAATGTCGGATACCTGTATTTTTGAATTATCAGACTCTATATCAACACGGACCCAACACGCGTTATTATCTGGATTAGCAACATCTTCTATCATACGGGAATAATCTGATCCATCGCTTTGACGAGATGCCCATACATAAACGTTAGAATATCCAAGGTTATTTCCAACGCATACTTCTTTATTAACGGCACCAGAAATTACAAAATCTTCATCAAAGTTTACCATTCTCTCGCCATCGATTGCGCAACCGATTTCTTCAAAACCCGTTTCTATATTCTTATTTTTAACTACTTTATTAACTACCAAACCACCAACGGTTCCCAATGCGACACCAGCAACAGAATCCGACAATAAACGAGATGTATTAAATTTCCCTTCTGCATTTTTCCATACAGTAACTTTATCACCACTATGCGCATCTTCTATCTCTGTGATTCTTTGTGCATAGTCATTTATTCTGGACTGCAAATTCTGAATTTCTGCTATCCGTTGCTGCTCTAAACGCAGTTGTTCAATTTGCAATTTCTGAGTTTCTGGCATACAAACGCCTTCAAACACAACATATCCAACAACCCCTCGCTCGCATTCGTTTCTTGTATCAACAACTGGTTCTTCCTGCGGCGTATTTTCTGCTTCTGGTGCTGCATCTGGTGCTGCATCCGGCGCTGCATCCGGCACTGCTTGTTCTTGAGAAGCATTTTCTTCCGAAACAGGAGCCGCATCTGCAGTATTTTTCAAACACTGCAAATCTGTTTTTGTTCCATCTATAACATTTAAATGTGTATTCGGATCTGTACAATAAGTTGAAGCAACACACCAACCCTGAGATACACCACTAGAATTAACGACTAAATATGTCCCACTTTGACAAGCTGTTGCCGAGCAAACAACTGCGACACCGTTATCTATAAAAACACCAGCAGTTGCAAAAAGTGGCAAATCAGAACCTGTACACGCCTGTCCAATAACAGGAACGTTATTTTCATCATTACCCTGTTCTGCTCCATTACTATTATTTCCACCGCCATTAGACGAATCTTGGTTTGCTTCATCTATTATACAATTTGTACCAGACCTAGTTGTTCCTTCATCTGCACATTCCCAAGACCAGCAAAAACCGACACTAGGATCATTATTAGCGTATGCGTATATATTAACCCCCTCTGCTGGCATTGCATAACCCGGGCAAAGAGCTATCTCTCTGTTCTTAGACCAATGGTCGTCTAAAAACCTTCCTTTAAACCAAGGCTGCTCTTCTTTAAATTCTTTCTTTCCCTGCACACAATAACGCACATATGGGAAAGTATCGGTAAAAATTTTATCCCCAATTTCTGCGCGATATGCACTTATATTAGTAAGTTTAGAAATGTTACAACACGCATAAACACCTAACACAGGATCTTTTTCACAATCTGTTTCTGAAAACATTTCAGCCCCAGCACCAACCGTACCAACAACCGCACCAGCAGCAATGGCAACGCCATAAGCAACCTGTCCAGCAACAGGAATTGCGTTAATTAAAGCAGCTGCACCAGCCGCGGTTGTCGCACCACTTAAAGCCCCCGTAGCAACATTTTGCCACGTAGCTTTTTCTGTCCCGGCAGTACTTTCATACAAACCGTAAACACCAGCGGCCACGCCCAGCCCCCCCATTACAGCACCACCAACATTTATACGAGACGCAGCAGACGTCGCCCCACCACTAGTTACATTTCCACCACTGCCACTACCACCACCCGTTGTTGCTGGTAAATTTGTTCCAGTTTTTGCGGTCGTTGCAGGTAAATTTGTCCCAGCTTTTGCGGTCGTTGCAGGTAAAGCAGAATTTGTAGTCGACGAAACTGGCACACTTGACGCAGTTTTCGCTGGCAATCCACTTTGCCAAACAACTTGTTGTCCCTGACTTGTCAAGCTGTTTGCGACTCTTTCAGCTGCTGCACGCGAAGACAATTGGCCCATAATCGTTCCGTCAGACGCTGTAATCTGATACCCTGTTCCTGTTGGAAAAATATTTATTACATCCGCTGCCGCATAACCACAAACCAAAAAAATTACAAAAAAAGTCCCTAACAATCTAATTTTACATGCAAAAGATACATAACTCATGAATGTCTCCTACATTCCTAGTAAAAAATCTTATTTTATTTGTGTATTGTAATTGTATCATATTTGGTCGAAAAAAAAAATAAAAAATCCCACGAAGGTGGGATTTTAACTATTGATTCATAGACGAAAAGAAGTCGTCATTCGTTTTGGTTACCCGTAACTTATCTAATAAGAACTCCATTGCCTCCAAAGTTCCCATCGGATTTATTATACGACGCAAAACATACATTTTTGCCAACGTATCTTTACCAACCAACAAATCCTCTTTACGAGTACCAGACTTTGTTATATCAATTGCCGGATAAACACGCTTATCAGATAACTTTCTGTCTAAAATGATTTCACTGTTACCAGTACCTTTAAATTCCTCAAAGATGACTTCATCCATCTTAGAACCTGTATC
>CALXQT010000043.1 GCA_944390835.1 uncultured Alphaproteobacteria bacterium
TTTTAGGAATTTTATGTATTTCAATTTTGGCGTTAGCGGCATGCGGTGTAAAGTCTGACTTACGCAGACCTGATTCATCTTTTCCACGTAGTTATCCGGTATATTAGAAAATTTTGGTGCGGGTACAGAGATTTGAACTCTGATGGGTTTCCCCACTGGAACCTAAATCCAGCGCGTCTACCAATTTCGCCATACCCGCATTACATATAAAGCAAATCTAACGCGCGAGTTTATATCTTATGATAAAAATTACTTGATTTCCAGTAATTTTTAACAAAAAATTTCACGCAGTAATAAAAAAGGTTTATAAAATGGCATCAAAGAAAGGCAGTAAAGAAGTCGTAAAACTAGAAAACAAAGAAACAGGTTACTATTACACGACTACTAAAAATACAAAGTCTGAAAATACAGCTGGTAAAATGAAATTCCGCAAGTATGATCCTAAATTGCGTAAGCATGTGGTCATGACCGAGGGAAAAATGTCTCACTAAGCATTATAGTTTAGAAAAAACAGCGCCGCATTGGCGCTGTTTTTTATTTGACCCCGAAAGAAACATCCATATTAAGCCCACCGCCTGTAAAACCAACCAATCCTGTTGCTTCGGTCGGGATACCTGTATCTGGATTCGGTCCATAATAGCCAACATTCATATTTGCTTTGCCATTGGTAACCCCATCAGATAATTGAAAATCTGCGGATCCGGTATAGCCAGAGAAAACAATATTGGCATCTGTGCTATTCATATCTTTTGTAACTACTATATTATACCAATCGGCAAAATTGGCCGTCAGCGTTGATGCACCTGTATCTTTACTAAAGTTCAAAACAGCGCGATTATCAACTATATTCAAAGTCTCGTCTGTTTCATTTGTTACGGTTCCAACTGCGGCCCCATAAAAATTAACACTTGAATCAATTGAGGATTGAATATTATTTTCCGCTATTTTCTTTGATTCATATCCGCCTGCGAACGGTATATTTTTCTCTGCTACGCCATTTGTAGCTATCTGATAAACACCGAAATCAGAATATGATAACCCCAGAATTCCCCAGTCATCCGCCCTAGTACCAGAATTATAGGTTATAGTCGTATCACCGTTATTAAAAATATTTGAGTTACCAATTCTGGTATAATTTATTCCATCAACACTGACCCCTGTGATCATGCCACTAGAATCAATTAAAAAGGTTAAATCTGTATCTGCACCGATATTTGTAGCAAAGTCAACACTTGATATATCTAATAATTGTGCACGTGCTCTAAGTTCTGTTAAACGGCTTGCCAACAAAGCAGAATTATCACTTCCCCAATCAGAAACGCATGCTGATACATCTGAATTTCCACCGCATATGGTATACAGATCTGGACTTACCACATACATTGCCGAATCCAAAACGCCCTGGCTAACATCAGAAAGATCGTTTCCAGCCGCGATCTCTAAAGCCGCTTGGGCAACATCTAGATAATCAGATGGTGCGGCACCCGTATAACCTTTTAATTTATGTTGAATATATGCATCGACCTGCGCATCATTCGTAGCAAGCATCATCGTAACCCGCTTATTACTATTTGCCGCAGCGTTATTAAATCTATTATAATCCGGGGTTAGGCCGCCAATTCCGCACACACCGTTTGGTCCTACACACGTCGGCGTTCCACCATCATTACACGCCGCCAACACGAACAATAGCAATACCAAAAACGGAAGTCTTCTCATTTTCCACCCCTTTTCTGTATAAAAATTGTATCGGTATTATATTTGTTATACAAGGGGATTTTTTACGGTTTAATAAAGTTATCTTATTTCCCGAACTTTCCACTACGAGGGAAACCAACTGGAACCGTACGCCCCTGCGATGCCCGCTTTCCAACCCAAGGTGTCCAATCGTCCATTTTTGTAGTTCCCCGACCAGTTGTCCAACCGAAACCATTCGCAGCATCAAAGAACATTACATCCAAAACATACGTCCTTTCCGCATTATACTTCTGTAATATTACGCCCTTACCTCGCGTCATTTCTGGAATTTCAGACGTTGAGAATATTAATAACTTATCATTAGAGCCTGATATAGCAATGGTATCACCAGTAACCTGCACACACATTATTGCTGGATTTCGATCATCGGTATTCATAACCTGTTTACCTGTACGCGTTTGCGCCAAACAATTTTCGCCAGACACAACAAAACCGGTACCATGCCTGCCAACCAATAAATACTTTGCTTTCATATCCAGAACGAAGGCAGATACAATGTTTTCTTCCGCACCAATCTCTACCATCATGCGTACGGACTCACCAAAACCACGCGCTGATGGTAAATCACCAGCATTAATTGTGAACATCTTACCGCCACTAGCAAATAAATTTATCTTGTCTGTAGATTGGGCATGAAATGCAAATTGTAATTCATCCCCTTCTTTAAATTTTAAATCCAAATTGCTCAAATCCAGATGACCTTTTGCGGCACGAATCCACCCCATAGACGAAAGAACAATCGTCACCGGTTCTTTCTCAATAAATTCTTCTGCATTAACCACTATCTCTTCCGTCTGAGGTAACCACTGCGTGCGACGACGCCCCAAAGCTGTCTTTTTGTCATAGCGTTTTTTTATGTCCGCAAACCAAGCTTTTAATTGCTCGTTTTGCATTTCTGGGCTGTCTAATAAATCTTGTAACTGTTTTTGTTCCGCTAACAGGGCCGCATCTTCACGACGAATTTCCATCTCTTCCAATTTACGCAAAGAACGCAAGCGAGTATTTAATATTGCCTCAACCTGAATTTCTGTAAGATTAAACTCGGCTATCAATACCGCTTTTGGATCGTCTTCATTTCTGATAATTTCAATTACTCTATCCAAATTTAAATATACGACCAGTAATCCACCCAATATTTCTAAACGGCGCGCAATATTACCAAGCCGCCAATTCGTACGGCGTATCAAAACACTCTTTTGATGCGATATGAATTCACGTAAAACATCGCCTATACCCATTACGCGCGGAACCCCACGAGAATCAATCACGTTAAAATTCATATTAAAACGATATTCCAAATCGGTCATAGCAAACAAATGCGCCATCATTTTGTCTGCAGGTACATTGCGACTTTTTGGGGTAATAACGATTCTTACGTCTGTCGTAGATTCATCTGAAATATCGTCTACTAACGGCAATTTCTTCGCATCAATTAAATTTGCAATTTGTTCAACTAATTTTGATTTTATAATACCATAAGGAATTTCTGTAATTACAACCTGCTCTGCGCCACGATCTAACTTTTCTACAGTCCACTTCGCACGAACCCGGAACGCCCCACGCCCAGTTTCATAATTTTTCACAATGGTATCAAAAGAATCTATCAGAACGCCACCCGTTGGAAAATCGGGTCCGACTAACTTTTTCATAATCTGCGTTGTTGTCGCATCAGGATTATCAACAACCAAAGATAGCGCATCGCAGACTTCTGCCACATTATGAGTAGGAATGTTGGTCGCCATACCAACGGCAATACCCATACCTCCGTTTGCCAACAAATTTGGGAAAGCACCGGGCATAACAACGGGTTCTACTGTTGTACCATCAAAGTTTGGCATCATATCAACGCTGTCTTCATCAATGCCCTCCATAATAAGCATCGCAGCGTCTGTCATTTTTGATTCTGTATAACGATATGCGGCCTGAGGATCACCATCAATGTTACCAAAGTTCCCCTGCCCGTCTATTAATGGATAACGCACAGAAAAGTCCTGCGCCAAACGTACCATAGCGTCGTACACAGAAGAGTCGCCATGAGGATGGTAATGCCCCAAAACGTCACCAACAACCGTCGCACATTTACGGAACGCAGCACTCGGGGACAATTTCTGACGTAACATAGAGTACAAAATACGCCGATGAACGGTTTTCAACCCATCACGAACGTCGGGTAACGCACGAGATACAATCGTACTAACAGCATACGACAAATAACGTTCCGACAATGCGTCAGATAATTGTTGTGAATCAATTTTTTCAATTATTTCCTTACTCATAGCACCAAAGAATTTAAAACATTTGCAAAAAAATAACAACAGAAAAAATGTTTTTTCGCAATATTAAATAAAGAAAGACATAAAAAAATTAAATTTTTTTATTTTTTGTCTTGAAATTTATTTTTTTCAGTATATATGTATATACAAACTTTGGTTCCCCTGACGGGGCGGGCTGTCAGTTAAGACAAGTCGGGGCGTAATGATTTTTTGTCATTTCGTCTGAATGTACGTCACCAAAAATGCTCTATGGTGACGAACCAATCAAAACAAAATTAAAACTAACGTCACAACCGGTACGCCGGTTTGTCACTTTGATTGCAAAGGGAGGTAAAAATGAGTTTTCGTAAAACGATACCGTACGCTCTGACTAGTGCGACAATGCTTTTAATAGGTATCCACTCAATGGGTTCTAATGATAAATCATCACCAGTATCTAACGACAACTTCAGCGCTTATAATATAAAACCAAGTACAAAAATAGACTCTGCGTCACAAAGTATCAAACATGATACGATTGCTATAAACGCAGTTGCCCAAAGATACGATGTTGTATATACACGTGCTGACGGAAATAAAATTCGTCGAAGCGGTGGCACAAGGGCTTGGCGTAATAATAATCCGGGTTGTTTGCGCTATTCTGCTTTCACAGAAAAGCAAGGTGCAATAGGTGAGGCAGGCGGTTTTGCGGTATTCCCAGACGAAGCAACTGGGATGCGTGCAATTGGTGCACTATTACAGTCGGATAAGTATAAAAATCTGACAATTTCACAGGCTATATTTAAATATGCACCACCGCACGAAAACGATACAGATGGATATAACACCAGTCTGCGGAAAATTACTGGATTACCGGTAACAACAAAACTATCTGCTTTAAACGAAGATCAGTTAATGAGAGTAGCGCATGCAATTCGCACCGTTGAAGGTTGGCGTCCGGGTACAGAAACCTTCATAAAAAAACAAGCTCAAGACACTGCGGATTTGTATGCAACAATCAAAAATCAGATGATTAAAAATTCTTTAGATAGAACCATATAAAAAGTGTGCCATTGCACACTTTTCTAATTCATTTTGTTCTTTATTTCACGAATTCTAGCCAATATTTCTCGCAAGTCTGCATCCGTCACCGTAGGAACAGGTTTATTATGTAATTCATCCGCCAACACGATACACAATGTTGCCAATAAAGCATTTTCTGGTAAAGGGCCTATTTTATCTAAAATCTCACGCGCACGAGCATCAACCATTTTACCCAACTCGATCAATCGCGCTTCTTGCCCGTCTTCACAGCCCATGGGGTAATTTTTATTAACAATTGGTATTGATACTACGCTCATTTTAATTTCTTTAATATTGATATTGTCTGGTTTATTAAATCTGTTGCCCGTGCGTTTTTATCACGCAGCCCTTTAACCTGCTCTGTTAAAATGGCGACCTCAAGATCCGTTTGTTTTCCTGCATTAACTGCGACAGAGCGCAATCTGGCTGCGGATTCTTCGACTGCGTTCAATTCTTGAAAAATTTGTTGTTTAATATCGGACATATTTTCAGTTTAAGATATTTTTTGCATGCGTTCAACACTAAAATATGATATAATGTCCCCGT
>CALXQT010000044.1 GCA_944390835.1 uncultured Alphaproteobacteria bacterium
CTATCTACGCCCAAAGTGGCCATTTGATAAGATTGTTGATCCAGTTCTTCTATCTGAGCTAAGATCTCATCGTATTCTGCATTCTTATCGCTACATATACAACGACCACCACTGTCATTATCCAACATACAAAATGAATCCATACAGCCATAATATTTCTGGCGACATGCTTCACTAACTACTACATTTGCGTTCGCAGCCGCAATAGTTGTACCTGTATTTATAACTTTTTGAGTGGTACCAGCTCGAGCCGTAACTGTCGCACTCCTTGCTGCTGTAGTAGATGTACTGCTTGTAGTAGTCGCAGGTGTACGACTTACTGTCGTCCTACCAACCGTAGCGCTACGTGCAGATGTCGTACCAGACGATGCAGAGGTTCTGGATGTCGTAGTTGTTGCACTTCGTGCAGATGTAGTTTCCCCTCTCGTGCTAACAGATTGGGTTTCTGATGCTGCTGTCGTTTGCCCCCTAGGATTACGTGCAGTAGCTGCCTCAGAACTACTACATACACCTATTATTAATGCAAAAATAACAGCTAATCTTTTCATTAAAAATCCTTCCTATTCAAATAATTTTAACATATTTAAAGGATTTAATAAAAGCATTTTTTAATAAAAACAGAATATTTATGTAACAAAAAAAACAACAAACATTGACAACTTATGGTTTTGTACTATATAATATTGGGATAGAAAAGGAAAAATATGAAATACTATAAATCGACTTTAAATATAGAGGATGCGAAAAAAGAATACATGGAAACGCCAAAAGGGAATATTTTTCATATTCCTTCTCTTGGTTTTTCTCGCTATTCTCCATCTTATGTTGTTACTAACGAAGATATTCGCTGGGTGTCTCAACTAACAAAAAAAGAGGCTCATCGTGTGTTAACCGCGGCTGGAAGCGGTGATCACCCAATGTTTTATGCTTTACAGGGTGCAGATCATATAGATACATTTGACATATCTTACTGCGCAAAGGCGGCAATGGACATAAAAACCGCCGCAATTCATAAACTTACACGAGACGAATACATCCAAATGTTACTTAATATGCATTCGGCAAGAAAGCTATCTGATATTCACGGCATAACCAAAATTATTGATACTTTACCTGCCAACACCGCAATTTTCGTTAAAGAACTAAACGAATATCCATTATTTAGTAATGGGATAGACCCAAGTTTTTACAAAGACACCATGCCAACAGCGGCAGAATACGACTTAATGCAGCAACGTATTAAAGGTCCTTTCAAGTTTATTTGGTCAGATTTAGGTTCATTACACAGCCACCTAGTCGGTGAGTATGATATTATAAACCTATCTAACATACTAGAATATATGACACCTGAACAAATACAAAAAACATTGGTTTCATTACGAACATATGTTAAACCAGAGGGTTATATTATGGCTCAAACAGGGAACTGGGGAATATCGCGTAATAACAAAGCGTTTTATGAAGCATCTCAAAAATTTAAACGCTGGGCCAAAATGGGTCTTATTAAAAAAGACAAAACAAAAGTGAATTCTGAAATTGTTGTTGTTTTACAAAGAACCAGATAAAAAAATCGCCCAAATGGGCGATTTTTTATTTACCTGTTGCACGACGTTTAACAGTAACCGTTTTCTTAGCCTTACTAGCCTTTGCTGTACTTGGTGCTTCGGCATCAACTTTTTCAACTGGTGCTTTTACAGATTTTTCTTTTTTATCTGCTTTCACATTCTTTTTTTCCGCGGCTTTGTCTTCCGCTGCAGCGGCAGGTTTCACAACCTTTTTCGCGTTTTCATCGCGATCAACCAGCTCAATAATTGCCATAGGTGCAGCATCACCATAACGGAAACCGGCTTTTAATACACGCGTGTAGCCACCCGGACGATTCGCATAACGAGGTCCCAAAACAGTAAACAGTTTTTTTACTGTGGCTTCAGAATTATTACCCAATTCACTTGCTACCAAACGACGATTCGCAACAGTATCAACTTTAGCACGAGTAATCAATTTTTCGACAACACCGCGTAAATCTTTTGCTTTTGGTAAAGTTGTTTTTATTTGTTCTTTTTCAATTAAATTTTTCGCCAGACCGATAAATAACGCCCTGCGAGCATTTGTGTCGCGATTAAAAGTGCGACCCGCTTTTATATGTCTCATCGATTACTCCTTTTTGCTTCTGCCCCCATTTGAGGGATTTTTGAGACGCCGCATCCTAAAACTTCTTTCAGTAACACGGATTTTTTACCATGCGATTATATCAATCGCATGGTTTTTGTAAAGATTATTTTACTTATATGGATCTTCATACTTTTTGGCCAATTCAGCAATATTTTCTGGTGGCCATCCCGGTACTTCCATACCCAAACTTAATCCCATTGCTTCCAACTGAACTTTGATTTCGTTCAAAGACTTGCGACCAAAGTTTGGCGTTTTCAACATGTCTGCTTCCGTCTTTTGAACCAATTCACCCAACCAATTTATTTTGTCATTCTTTAAGCAGTTATTTGCACGAACTGACAATTCCAATTCATCAACATGCTTCAACAATTTTGGATCAAACGGTAATGCATCTTTTGCTTTTTCTTCTTCAGCCGGTGCATTAATCTGCGCAGGATCTTCAAAATTAATAAAGACAACTAATTGATCTGTTAGGATGCGAGCAGCCAAAGCGATTGCATCTTCTGGAGAAACAGAACCATTCGTTTTAACAGTCATTTCTAATTTATCATAATCAGTGCTTTGACCGACACGTGTTTCAGAAACCTCTGTTGCAACATTTAAAATAGGTGAAAAGATTGAATCAACCGGGATAACCCCTAAAGGCAATCCATCTGCATGTGCAGATGCTGGAACATAACCGCGACCAGTAGATAAAGTAATTTCCATATCCAAATTTGCCCCATTATCCAAAGTGCAAATTTCTGCATCTTTATTCATGACTTCAACACCACCAGATGTTTCTATCATACCCGCAGTAACAACCGCAGGACCTTTTACCTTTAAAGTTGCTTTATGCTGTCCCTCTGTCAATGCCTTAAAATAAACGCCTTTCAGATTCAAGATGATATCTGTAACGTCTTCACGAACACCAGAAATGCTGGAAAATTCATGTTGTACGCCGTCTATTTTGATATAAATCGGAGCACACCCCTGCAAAGAAGACAATAAAACTCGACGCAAAGCGGTTCCTAAAGTTAAACCGAAACCCTTTTCCAAAGGTTCTGCAATTAATGTCGCTTGATTTGGATTATGTTCATCAATTTTGATGTTCAGTTTTTTGGGTTTAATCAAAGTAACCCAGTTTTTTTCAATCATAAAATCCTCCATTAGGCTTAGTTTATCATTTTCGCCAATGCAGCTACGTCAGAATTATTCCTAACGCGCCCGCGAATTTTATAACACAAATCCTTGAAAGTCAAACATTTATTGGAAAAAACATAAAAATAAACCCAGCCCCCAATTGCAGCCAAAAATATTGACAACTAACAAATATTGTACTAATGTATAAGTAATAAAAAAAGGATGACCATGAAAAAACTATTTTTATTTTGTTTGTTTGCATGCGCAATAGGTGCTTGTGTAAATGCATACGCCGATGGTTTCGTAGAAACTGAAACTGTTAAAACATGTGAAAAAATTTCAATAGATACAGTGAAATATTATGACACAGCTTACGTTGCCCCTGTTGCTAAACCGGCTCCTAAACCGTTACCAAAGCCTAAACCATGTAAACATGCAACATCTTTAGATGTCGCACGTAAATGTGATTGCACAAAGCCTGAACCAAAAAAAGTTTCTCCTGTCCGTGTAAAAACATATACAGAAGTTATCGACCATTACCAAGTATATCAACCAGTTGTTACTTATAAACCGGTTGGCAGTTATTCAACGCGTCGTTTTATAAATGCGCCTGACCCCCATTGTGGTACATGTGCACGATAAAAAATATTAAAAAAAATCTGCCGAATCGGCAGATTTTTTTTATTGCCATTAAACACGACGCACTTTCTTTGGACGGCAGCCGTTATGAGGAATACGCGTTGTATCTGTAATAGATTGAACTATTAAACCAGCATTTGCCAACCCACGGACAGCAGATTCACGACCCTGACCAATACCACGCATTAAAACATCAACTGTTTTCATACCCATTTCAGCAACCTTTTTGCCAACCGCATCAGCAACGACGGTCGCCGCATATGGCGTAGACTTTTTAGCGCCTTTAAAATTATTTGCACCAGCTGTTGCCCATGTCAAAACGGCACCAGACTGATCTGTAATTGTAATACGAGTATTGTTATTAGTCGCGACCACGTGAGCTATGCCATGTGATACCTTTTTTACGACTTTCTTTTTAGATTTTGTAACTGCCATTATTTTTACCTTTTTAGATGTCTTCAATTAACTATCGTGTTAATCTCTACCTGTGTTAAATTATTTACCCTTGACCGCGGAACCTGCAACGACTACGCGCTTACCCTTACGAGTGCGAGCATTAGTCTGAGTACGTTGACCACGAACTGGTAAACGGTTACGATGACGAATACCGCGATACGTCTTTAAATCTTGCAAACGTTTAAAATTCATTACAACTTCACGACGAACGTCACCTTCTACTTTAAAGTTTTGTTCGATATAATTCGAAATTTTAACAACATCCTCGTCAGTCAAGTCTTTTGCGCGCAAACCATCTTTCAACTTTAAAGCCTGGCATATTTGAGCCGCTTTTGCTGGCCCAATACCATGAATGTATTGCAACGCAATTTCAATGCGCTTTTCTGTCGGAATGTTAACACCTGCTATACGTGCCATTTTTCATTTTCCTTTTTATTTACTATGATGCGTAACTTTACGACATCGATACTACCACATCTGTTTTCTTCAAACAAGATCCAGATATGTATTTTTATTTTGCTGCATTATATTTATATAAAATGCCGCAAAAGTCAAATTTGTTTTGCCCCGCTTAAGCATAACTGCATTAACGGAAGCGTCCTTTTTTCTGTGCTTTTTTAATAACACTTCTGTACTGTTTTGCAACTAAGTAGGACTGAACTTGATTCATTGTATCCAGCACAACCCCAGCAACGATCAAAACGCTTGTTCCACCAATTGTTAAAGGCATTCCCATATGAGAATTTAGAATAATAGGAACAACACAAACAACAACTAGATAAATAACACCGATGGCCGTCGTCCTAGAAACAACAGAATCCAAATAATGCATTGTCTGTTCACCAGGACGGACACCAGGAATATATCCACCTGCATTTTTTAGATTATTTGAAGTTTCTTCAGAGTTAAATATTACCGCAGTTTGGAAATACGCAAAAAATGCGATTAATATTGTATATGTTATGATATAAGACCATGTACCATAAGTAAAGAATCCCATTACAGATTGTACAATTGGATTTTCACTTTGAACGAACCGTTGAACGAATGCCGGCAGCATCATAATACTTGCCGCAAATACGGGTCCCATAACACCTGACATGTTAACCTTAATTGGCAAATATGACGCGTTAGTATTCATAACGCCATTTGCCATAACTTGGCGCGGATACAAAATTTGAATACGACGTTGTGCTTGTTCAAAAAATGCGATCAAAGCGATGATACCAACAACAAAAGCAACAACTAACGCTAACATAGCGGGGGATATTTGACCGACCGAACCTAACGAGAACAACTTTGCAATACCGCTAGGTACACCTGCTATAATACCAGCAAAGATAAGCAATGAAGCACCTTGCCCTATTCCACGCGCTGTGATTTGCTCTGCCAACCACATAACAAATACAGTTCCACCAACTAACGCAATTATTGCCGTCAATTCAAAAGAGAAACCGGGGTTCACAACCGCTGCTACACCATTAACTGGCGCCATAGATTCTAGTCCACGAACGACCGCCCAACCCTGCACCACCGCCAAAAATACCGCTAAATATCTGGTATATTGATTAATTTTTATACGCCCAGATTCACCCTCTTTCCGTAATTCGTTCAATGATTTACTTGTAGCAGTCAATAGCTGTAAAACGATGGACGCAGAAATGTACGGGAATATGTTCAAAGCCAAAACAGACATACGAGACAAAGATCCACCCGCGAACATATCAAACATTCCCATCATGCCACTGCCTTCACCAGAGAACAAATGAATAACGGCAGAAGCGTTTACCCCAGGTAATGGAATAAAAGACCCGATACGATATACAATTAACGCCCCAAGCGTAAACAAAATGCGCTTTTGTAAATCGGACATATTTCCAAAAAATTCTCTCAAAAATTTCATATGAACGAACTTTTAATTAGTTTTGCATCCGGTGAACCGGATGCAAAGATATTTACTATTTATTTTTTATAGAACCGCCTGCTTTAACAATTGCTTCTTCTGCGGCTTTTGACCACTTCGCAGCAACTATATTCACAGAAGATTTGATTTCACCTTTAGCCAATATTTTCAAACCATCTTTTTTACGGTTTATAATTTTTGCGGCCAATAAAGAATCAATCGTTATAGGTGATTTAGCATCTATTTTTCCAGAAGAAATAAATTTTTCGATTTCACCTAAGTTAATTGTTACATATTCCTTTGCAAACGGATTGTTGAAACCGAATTTTGGGAAACGACGTAAAATCGGCATCTGCCCACCTTGGAAGGTCGCCTGTTTACGAGATCCGCTACGAGATTTCTGACCTTTATTACCACGCCCAGAAGTTTTTCCCATACCGCTACCAATACCACGACCAACGCGTTTAGTATTTGCACGAGCTCCAAAATTATCCATCAAAGCATTTAATTTCATTTTTTATTTCCTTTTTCCTGCGAACTATAATTATACCATAGTTCTATGCGCACATCAAAATGATGTACTCGGTTTTATAAATTTATTTTTGAACGATTTCAACCAAGTGTGAAACCTTTGCGACCATACCACGTACAGCAGGCGTATCTTCAATTTCTTTTGTTTTTCCGATACGTCCTAAACCTAATGCTGCGACAACTTTACGTTGAGCAGCTGGACGGCCGACTACACTTTTATACTGTCTAACAACTATTTTTGCCATGATATATTCTCCGTTTTTATCGATGTCAGCCTAATAAATTATTTTTCTTCCGCAGCTTCTGTATTTTCAATTTTTTTGCCGTCACGTCCCGCAATAATTTCTGCGACAGTTTTTCCGCGGCGGGCGGCAACTGTCTTCGGGGAATTCATTTTAGCAAAAGCCAAGAACACTGCACGAATCATATTATTAGGATTGTTAGAACCCTGCGATTTTACAACAACATCTTGAACACCTAAGCATTCAAAAACCGCACGCAACGCACCACCAGCAATGATACCAGTACCAGGAACAGCACTACGAACGACTAACTTACTTGCACCGTATTTAGCAGAAGCATCATGATGCAAAGTACGACCTTCTTTCAAAGGAACGCGTATCATTTTTGCTTTTGCGGCTTTCGTTGCCTTCTGGACCGCACTTTGTACTTCCAACGCTTTACCTTTCCCAAAACCGACGCGACCAGCTTTGTCACCGACCACAACTAGGGCCGAGAAAGACATATTACGTCCACCCTTTACAGTCTTAGAAACGCGGTTGATAGAAACTAATTTATCTACCAAGTTATCCGTCTGTAATTTTTTATCATCAAAACGTGC
Organism: uncultured Alphaproteobacteria bacterium; assembly: GCA_944390835.1. Lineage (GTDB taxonomy): Bacteria > Pseudomonadota > Alphaproteobacteria > Rs-D84 > Rs-D84 > Enterousia. Next base: position 7,665 of record CALXQT010000044.1, read on the forward strand.
CATTTATAAACTCCGTATATTCAGAAACCTGATTAAATTCTAACACCACCTGCGCGGATAGCTTCGCACAGAGCCTTTACGCGGCCATGATAGCGGTAACCACCACGGTCAAAATAACAATTGTCAGCAATTTTAGCCTTAACCGCGCGTTCTGCAAATGCTTTACCGACTAATTCTGCACCAGCAACATTCCAACCCTTGCCTTTGAAATCTTTTTCCTTTGAAGATGCCGCACAAATTGTGTGACCTTTTGTATCATCAATGGCCTGAATTTCAATATGACGGCCAGAACGGAAAACCGACAGGCGAATTTTACCTGGGTTCTTTCTTTTCAACGCACTGCGATTTGCTAATGTGCGTCTTTCTTCTGTAGACAAATGTTTCAACATTTCGTTTCCTTTTTTCCAATCCCCGTAACAGCGGGAATTACCTTTTATTTATTATTTCTTTTTACCTTCTTTACGACGGATTCTTTCGCCCTTATAGAAAATACCTTTTCCTTTATAAGGATCAGCTTTACGAACTTTATGTATTTTATCTGCGAATTGTCCGACCAAGCCTTTATCTATACCCTTAATAGCAAACTCAGTTGGTGTTTCCCCCATTTGAACCGTTAAACCCGCCGGTATTTCCATGATAACATCATGAGAATAACCTGCAACTAAAACTAATTTATTACCACTAACAGAGGCTTTATAACCAACGCCTTTCATGTACATTTCTTTTGAAAAACCGTCAGTTACCCCTTCAACAGCTGCACGAACATTGCGGGTCATAGTTCCCCACATTGCACGTGATGTTTTATCTTCTGCATCTTTTGGTGTAACTACTACCTGATCTGCTTCGATTACCACGTCAACCAAACCGGCATGCTTCGTATCCAAAGAAACTTTAATTTCACCTTTTGGGCCCTTAACAGTCAAGACGTCGCCAGCAATTGCGGCTGATACGCCTTCTTTTAATTTAACTGGATGTTTTCCTGCACGAGACATAATTTAATCCTCACTATATTAGATAACCTTGCACAATACTTCACCACCGACATTCATCAGGCGCGCCTTGTGGTCGGTCATAACACCATTAGGCGTAGAAACAATTGCAATACCCAAACCGTTTAATACTTTAGGCATTTTTGCACTACCTGAATAAACGCGACGACCAGGTTTTGATACAACTGTAATTTCTTGGATTGCACCATTTCCGCCGATATATTTTAACTCTATAACCAAATTGGCACGATGTTCGTCAATTTGCTCTTTGCGGAAATCAGTAATAAAACCTTCTTCCTTTAATACAGACAATACAGCTGCACGCAGTTTGCTGTTTGGAACGGTTACAAATTCTTTACCGGCATTCTGACCATTACGAATACGGGTCAGCATATCTCCGATTGGGTGTGATAATGACATCTATTTTACTCCTTGTTACTTCAGTAGTTTTACCAACTGAATACCAGCTGCATTGTCCACAACTGGGGTTTAATTAAATTCGATTTTACCAACTTGACTTACGAACGCCAGGTAACTTACCCTCAGACGCCATCGTACGAAGCTGTTGGCGGCACAAACCGAACATACGCGAAAATCCACGGGCACGTCCTGTAACTGAACAACGGTTATGCAGACGAGTAGGATTTGCATTACGTGGCAATTTCGCCAATTTTTTCATCGCTTCCATTCGTTCATCAGGCGTCGCATTTACAGACATTTTTGCCTTGATTGTTTCGCGCTTTTTGGCGTATTGAGCGACCAACTTTTCACGTCTTTTTTGTTTATTTATCAACGCTAATTTAGCCATCTTTAATACCTTTTATTATTTCAAAACCAGCGGCAAACCGATTTTCGTCAGCAATGCACGCGCTTCTTCATCTGTTTTTGCTGTTGTTGCGATTACGATATCCATACCACGAATCGCATCAATTTTATCAACGGAAATTTCTGGGAATATCAGATGTTCCTTGATACCAAAAGCATAATTCCCACGACCATCAAACTTTGATTTTGATAATCCACGGAAATCCTTTACTCGCGGTAAAGCAACAACAATCAATTTATCCAAGAAATCATACATTCTTTTACCACGTAAAGTCACCTTCGTACCGATAGCCTGACCTTCACGCAAACGATACGTTGCGATTGATTTTTTTGCATGTGTAATCACAGACTTTTGTGCGGCGATTGCCGTCAAATCTGCAGCAGCAGAATCTAATTTCTTTTTATCAGAAACCGCTTCACCAACGCCCATGTTCAAAACGATTTTCGTCAGTTTTGGAACTTCAAATTTATTCTTGTACCCGAATTCCTTAATTAATTCAGGAACAACTTGCTTTTCGTAAATTTCACGCAATCTGCTTTGCATTTTTTATTCCTTAACGTTTTGCCCCCGTAACAGCGGAAGCCAGTTTTTACTTATAATTCCGCACCGGATTTTTTTGCAATGCGAACTTTCTTATCCCCATTTACCTTATACCCAACGCGCGTTGCCTTTTTTGTTTTTGGGTCAACTAATGCAACGTTAGAAACGTGTATTGGGGCTTCACGGTCAACAATATGACCTGGTTGTTCTTGTGTTGGTTTCACGTGCCATTTACGACGATTGACACCTTCAACTACAACGCGGGATTCTGTTGGACGCGCTTCCAGAACTTTTCCTTTGACGCCCTTGTACTTTCCCGA
>CALXQT010000045.1 GCA_944390835.1 uncultured Alphaproteobacteria bacterium
CCAAAAATAGTATATAATCACAGGGCTTTGAATTTGTTGCGGGCATAGTACAAAGGCTAGTATGCAAGCCTTCCAAGCTTGAAATGCGGGTTCGATTCCCGCTGCCCGCACCAAGAGATAAGGTAGGGTGGCGTAGATTTGGGTAACCTTACGACGCGAACATCAATTCGTTGCTAATAACGCAACTCATTGTGTTCTTATACGTTCGGTTTCCCGCTGCCCGCACCAAGGGATTGGGCGTGCGCCGGAGTTGGAGAGCCGGGGCAGACTGTAAATCTGTTGGCTTAAGCCTGAGGTGGTTCGAATCCACCCACTCCCACCAAAAATAAACCGACCAAACAGGTCGGTTTTTTGTACAAGAATAATGTGTGTTTTGTACCCCTTTTTTATGATAAAATTACTTTAGGAATATATAGAATCAAACAAAAACAAATAACAAACTATATGAAACGTAATTTTTATTTTTTTCGTCATGGGCAGACAAATGAAAACGCCGCCGGCGCAATAGAGGCTACAGGAATTGATGCATATTTGACGAAAGAAGGTGTTCAACAAGCCGAAGAATTAGCAAGTTTTTTAAAGAATAAGAATATAGATATTATTTATTCATCTCCTTTACAACGTGCAATCAAAACAGCAGAAATTGTTATAAAATATCATCCCGATATACCAATCATTACAGAGAACGATTTAATAGAGACCGCATTTGGTTTTTGGTATAACGAAAATCCTGATGCCCAAAGTAGAATAAATAATAATTTTAACCGTATTAAATCATGCCTAGATAAAATTATTGCAGAATCTCTAAATAAAGATATTGCGATATCTTCTCATGGGGGTGTTACACGTGCTTTATGTTACGCTGCTGGATTAAAAGTTGGAAATATAAAAAATTGCCAATGTTTTCATTTTATTCTTAATGATGATTCTTGGCAATTCATAGAAAGTTTTGAATCAAGTATAGTTGTAAAAAATAAATCTGATATACCACAAGAATAAATAGCGCCTGGTAGCTTCAGATGTTTTTATTCTTCTATTTCCACACTATCTATATATGTTCGATTTACAGATTCTAGGGTAATAGGCTGAAAGTCTGGTAATGCCATTACCGCATCAGTATCATCTTCTGGTAAGATTACTATGCTTTGTGTTTCTTGAAATATAGATGTGGGATTACTATACGTCATATGAGTACCATATGTTTTGGATCTATATTTATCCTGTAATCTTTGTGGAATACTTATGTAATCATTTGGATTAATGCCTGGCGTTTCTAGCTCCATTGCGCTGGCCGGTTTAATTTTTATTTGCTCTAAACCATAAATCGGTGCCAAGAAGTTTATTGGCGCGTTTTTTATAACTTGTGGTTCGCCGTTGCCAGATAAACGAACTATTTGTAAGGCACGTTCGTTTTCACCAGTTGGTTTTAATCGATATAACCCCTCTACGCCGGCATAACCACTAGGGTCTAATAGATATGCTGCATTTGATTTAGAAGAATATATCATACCCATTGCCATATTAGCCGCATCGTAACCAAAACCAGACAATCTGTTCGGAAGCGTTCCAGATACACGTTCATATAAACTTATAAATTCTGGTGCTGCGTCAGGTAAAGTTGCATATTTCGCACCGCTCATAGTGAAGTCGTTAAGTATATCTGATCCTTCCCAAAGGGCGGTACCATAAAAATTTGCTTCTCTTGATGATACACCATAATAGCGTAAAAATGATGCTAGACTTTCTGTGTCGTCACCACTGCCTAAAAATAATACACCATTATAAGGTAGTTTACCTAGTGTTTCCATTTTCGACAGACGTTCCAGTTGTAGCGTCAATGATGACTTTTCTAATGCTGTTAGTCGTTCAGATGTTAGTATGTCAGATAATATTTCTCTGGCGCGTGTGTTTGCAGCGGTTCTGGCTGTGTTCATGGACGCTTCCATGCTGACGCTTTTTATGGAATCAGAATTTTTTTCTTTATAATAAAACACACCTGTTATAGGAATGTTATAAATTTTTGAGGCTTCCATCGCAGTACCGGCCATTAATCGGCCAGATTCTGTGTCTGGGGCTAAAACTATAAATCCTGTTATATTATCATTTAACATTTCTTTTATAATGGCCTCGACACTATTGGTCGGCATCAAGGCCATGGTCATAACACCATTACCAATTGCGCTGGCATCCGACGTAAATGATAATACTGGTAATGTCTCTGGTTTTGCGTTACGTAGCATGCGAACATCATTCGCAAAAACGGGACCGATTATAACTTCTGGATTATCAGCCAAAACTTCATTGATTGTTTCTGGTAAATTTTTTGTGGTGTCATAAAAGGCAACAGACAAATTACGTGGTGCATTTTGTAGTACGGCTGTTTCTATGGACGTTCGAATTGTTTGTCCAGTTGTCGCAGCATCCCCAGATAAAGGCAGCATTACAGCCATACGATGTACAGGGGCACCTACTAAATTATCAGATGGTGTTCCAGGTTGCAGGTCTGCTGAACCATATTGCATCTGAACAGGAATACCTGCTTCTAGAGTTCCGTATTCATTAAACCAATCATTTTGTTGGTTAAATTCTGTGACGCAACCTGTGGTTAATAATAACACCAAAAAACCAAAAATTCTTTTCATATACATTGAAAAATCCATTTAATTCTGTATTATTCTACTATAAAAGGATTTATAATGCAATCTGGGCTTTATATAGTCGGTACTCCTATCGGAAATTTATCCGATATGTCGCCACGTGCAATAGATATTTTAAAAAAAGTTGATTTTGTGGCTGCTGAAGATACAAGGGTTTTTGGGAAATTAGCAACCCACTTTGGTATAAAAACACCGCGAATTTCATGCCATGAACATAATGAAAAGGATGTTATTCCGGGGTTGATTGAAAAATTACAGGCTGGTAAAACAATTGCGACCGTATCGGATGCAGGCATGCCTGGTGTAAGTGATCCTGGTTTTCGGTTAGTTCGTGCCGCACGGGCGGCAAATATTCCTGTGTATGTTGTACCAGGACCTGTCGCAGCAATATCTGCATTGGTTCTATCTGGGTTCCCAACAGATAGATTTACTTTTTGCGGTTTTTTTGATGAAAAGAAGTTACGCGATGACAATAAAATTCGTCATACGATAATTTATTATGAAAGCCCAAATCGTATAATGGCGACTATTGCAGCTTTAAATAACGTTATGCCAGAACGACAAATTGCAATTGTGCGTGAAATAACAAAGTTACACGAAGAAACTATCGTGGGATATCCAGCGGATTTGTTGCACATAGATCCACCAAAAGGTGAAATAGTAATCGTTGTTGCACCAGCGCCAGAACATAAAATGTCAGATAGCGAGATTTCGGAAATAATAAATGATATAGCCTCTGGTTTTTCTACAAAATCGGCGGCAGCTGATTTGGCTAAACGTGCAGGAATATCAAAGAAAGAAGCGTATAAGCGTATGTTAAACAAAGGGGAATCGCAATGATAAAATTTGTTGGTGGTTTTGATAAAGTCGCTTCTTTACCGAATACGCAGTTTCCAGAATATGCATTTGTTGGGCGCAGTAATGTTGGTAAATCGTCTTTGATAAATGCGCTTGTTGGTGTAAATGTTGCGCGTACATCAAATACGCCCGGCAGAACCCAGACATTAAATTTATTTAATTTAGATGACAAAATAATAATCGTTGATTTGCCGGGGTATGGATATGCACGTGTTTCTCGTGTCGATGCGCTGAAGTGGTTAAAAAGATTGGAAGAGTACTTAATGACTCGGCGTCAATTACGTCGTTTGTTTATATTGATAGATTCTCGTATAGGTGTTCGTGATTCTGATTTAGACTTGATGGATTTTTGTGATGTTCATGGAATACCATACCAAGTAGTATATACCAAGAAAGACAAACGTATACGTGAGAAACAACAACAAGAATTAAGTCATGAAAATCATCCGGCAATGGCCGCAGAAATTTTGGAAACATCAGCAGAAAAAAAAACAGGGCTTGAACCGTTAAAGGCGATAATTGGTATCAAATAAAAATATTTTTTATGCGACAAACCCCGCACGTATGATGGACGCTTTGTATAAAGCAGTGATTGATTCGGGGGTACGATTAGAAGACACGTTAATTTTTTTACCAAGTAGACGTGCTGTGCGTAAATTTGAAAAATATTTAGTAGATAAAGCCGGTCACAGCATAATATTACCAAGGCTTGTTGCGCTTGGCGAAGGCATAGAAGAAGAACAGTTTGACGAAGAAAATGTAGACGCTGTATCAAATACCATGCGTTTAATTCTTGTCGTAAAACTTTTAATGGCAGATGCAAGTATTGGCAACGTTTCGACTGCATTGCCCGTTGCGCATGATTTATTGCGTATGCAGGATTATCTAGAAAACGAGGGTGTCGATATAACGAAAATAGATTGGATGTCTTTAGTTGATGAAAGATATGCTGCGCATTTTCAACATAAGGCAAAATTGTTAAATATTTTATCAAAAGTTCAATCAGAAATTATAGATAACAGACCAACACTTACACACAAAAAAAATTTAGATATTCGTTCCTGGATGCACAAAATAAAGGAATACAAAAAAGTTATTGTATGCGGTTCAACTGCCAGTGTTCCTGCCACGGCTGATTTGATGGCAGAAATCGCAAATGCGGATAACGGTATAATAATTTTGTCTGGTCACATTAGTGGAAGAGATGTTGATTTTGAACTAAATACGAATCCATATAACGCAGAATATAAGTTTTTATCTCGCATAGGCGTTAATCAAAGAGATGTTTTACCAATAGATGTCGGTAGTAGCAAGATGGAGTTTTTTAATTTTGCGTTTGGAAATGACACTTCTGTTCGTCCTTATGAATATGACTTATCAAATTGTCATTTAATAAATTGTGATCGAGAAAGTGAAGAGGCTGCCGCAGTCGCAGAAATTGCATCGCGTGCGATCGCAAATAATAAATCTGTTTTAGTTATAACCCCCGATGCTGCTGGAAATCAAAGAATTGCGGCTGCTTTTAAGTCCCGTGGTTTAGATGCAGATTTTTCTGGGGGAATATCTGGTACAATGACCGCCGTTGGGCGCGCTATATTGAATAAGTTTGATGAATTATTAGAGAACTCAGATTCTTCTATATTTGATAAATTTTATTCAGAATCTGGAAATGATTTGTTAAAAACTTTGGTACATATGATTGATGATGCAGAATTAAACTTTTCGCCTTCTTTTGATCCAAGTGATTCTGCATTTATTCAAATCTGGCGTGCAGTAAAGGATTTGTCAGAGTCTTTAAACGCGGTTACTTTACCTTTAAATCTAACGGACGTGCGTTCTTTGGTTGCCGATGCAATTGGATCTGTTCAGGTTCGTGGACAGATTAATGATGCTGCAAGAATTGTGGTTTTGGGGACAATTGAATCACGAATGCAAAGTGCAGATATTGTAATTTTAACTGGGCTTAATGATGGAATGTTCCCGGCACGAGGCTATGAAAACGCTTGGTTGCCAAGGGATACGGCAGAAAAAATAGGTTTGCCTTCACCGGATAGGAAAGTTTCTTTGCAGGCGTTAGATTTTATGAATTTGTCTTGTGGTGCAGAGGTTTTTTGGTTGCGTAGTTCTGTATCTGGGGGCGTAAAAACAACCCCGTCCAGATTTCTATCCAGGGTTGCAGTACGTTTGGGTAAATATGATGAAAAGGCCGAAATTGATATATTAAAATCTGTTCGTGATCGAGATGCGGTTAAACCAAATCCATTAGATTATTCAGCACCAATTCCGCCATGTGACTGGGGCGACATATATGTGACAGAATTGGAGTTATTAATACATAATCCTTATGCGTTTTATGCTCGTCATATGTTACGCTTAAATGTTTTAAATGATTATTGGGCGGCACCCGATGCGAGAGATTTTGGAAATCTTGTTCATGAGGTTATAGAAAAAGCAAAAGACTTTTCACCATCAAATCTTGTACAGGAAATGGATAGATTGGCTTTGGCAAAATTGGGAGCAGATAGTGTTTTGTTCCACTTTTGGCATAAGCGGTTCTTGGAAATTGCACCGGTTGTAGCAAATTTAATGACTGAATTAACTTCTTCTGTACCCGAAATAGAAGGACATATTTGTATTGATGGTCATAATATACGGGCACGTGCGGACCGTGTTTGGGATGGCGGGGTTTTGGATATTAAAACAGGAACTGCTCCAACGGTCTCTCAATTAGAGCAGGGGACGATGCCCCAATTGCCTCTAGAGGCATATATTTTACAAACTGGAGGATTTCCTATAAAAACCACAGAAAAGGCAAAAACGCCAGTTATGATGTTTTTACAATTAAAAAACAATGATGTTAAGATAATAAATTATGATTCTGTTATAACCCAACAGATGATGAATGCAGCGGTAGAAAAAGCAAAACAAATGATAGATATTTTTCTTGTTGGACATGCTCCATATGAATATAGACAAACAAAAGAAGTCAAATATCATATGTATGATGATTTGGCTAGATGCGACGATTAGTTTCTATTAATCGATTTTAAGCATTAAACCACAATGATCTGTTGGTTTCGGTGCCAAGCGAGGAGCCATATCTATTTCACATAGTGTTATGGATTTCATAGCCGCATGATTGGCCAAAAAATAATCTAATCGTAATCCTTGCTTTTTACCGATAGTATCGCCACCACGATATCCGTACCATGTATAATCAATTTCGTCTGGATGCATAGTGCGCCATACGTCAACCCAACCTGCGTCTAGCCAATTTTGCATAATTTCTCGTGCCTGGGGCGCAGCAATTGCGATGCCGACATAATTTGCAGGTTTCCATACATCTTTGTCTGTTAAAGCCACGTTAAAATCACCACCAATAATTACTTTTTCCGGAGAGTTTATGTATTGGTTTATATGGTTTGTAAAGGCACGCATCCATTCCAGTTTATAGGGGAATTTAGGTGAATCTATGGTATCGCCGTTTGGCATATATACATTTATCATCCGAATATGGCCGTCAATGACACATTCTATGAAACGAGCGTTTATATCCGGGTATGCAGGTAAGCCTATAACAGTATCTTCAATAGAGTACTTTGAGAAAATTGCAACCCCATTCCAACTTTTTTGACCAAAAACCTTTACGTTATAGCCATATTCATCAAAAATATTGTGCGGGAAATTGGCGTTTTCTACCTTAATTTCCTGTACAAGTATGACGTCGTATTCACCACCCCGCAAAATATCTATAAAACTTTCTGCGTGGGCACGGATAGAATTTATATTTAGTGTTAGTATTTTCATAATTGAAATCTTTTTCCTTGTTGGTATAATAAAGCCTGTCCAATATAAAAACAACAAGGAATTTTTATTATGAATATGTATCAGTTACTGGAACGTGCTGCTGCGACTTGGCCAGATAATTTATTTTTGGTACGCGAAAACGTCACGTTTTCAGGATTCATAGATTTAGTAAAGGCGCGTGCGACCTCTTTGCATGCAGCTGGCGTAAAAAAGGGTGATGTTGTTGGAGTTTTGGCACATAATATTCCAGAATTTCCTATTACTCTATTTGCAATATGGTATTTGGGTGGAACCGCATTAATGTTAGATACTAATCTAACCCCATTCGAATACGATAACATGACCGCTACGACAGATTGTCACATCGTATGTGCAGAAAAGTCATTCTTTTATAAGACAAAGAACTTTACTTTTTATGACATAACTAAAAAAGACGGTAAAATAGATCCAAAATTAAGCCCAGCGCCGTTAGAATCTTTAGACGTTGCTACGCTTTCTTTTACATCTGGATCAACTGGAACACCGAAAGTTGTGCCTTTGACACATTTTAATTTAATAGAGTGTTCAAATTCATTGGAAGATATGCACGAATGGATTCAGCCTGGTTTTATCATGTACGGGTTCCTGCCCATGTACCATATTTTCGGCTTTGCCGTAGAGCTTTTGGCAACATTACATTATGGTGCGGGTGTATTACTACAGCCTACAATTAATCCAAAAGATATTTTAGACGATTTTAAAACATATCGTCCGCAAGTTATACCCGCAGTGCCAAGACTATGGGAGGTTTTCCGTAATAAAATTATTGATAATATAAAAGCACAACGTAAGTGGTGGTTAGTGTCTATAGTTTTAAAATATGGAAATTTCTTGAAAAAAATAGGTCTTGGTGCATTGGTTCGTAAAGTACAACAACCTGTTTTAAATGTTTTTGGTGGCCGCGTTAGCTTATTAATTGCGGGTGGGGCAGCAACTAAACCAGAAGTTGAAACTTTTTATGAACGCCTGGGTTTAACATTTATTCAAGGCTATGGATTAACAGAATGTGTTGGGCCTATATGTATTTCTAAACCTACAAAGAACCGTTTGCCGTTTGCTTTTGGTGGGCCAACTACCAACAATGAATGTGAAATTCGTGATAAAAACGAAGATGGTGTCGGGGTCCTATGGTTACGAGGGCATCAAGTTTTTGGTGGTTACTTAAATAATCCCGAAGTAAATAAAGAAGTTTTTGACGAAAGAGGCTTCTTTAATACTGGTGATATGGTAACAATGGATAAAAACGGTGAGTTACATTTTGCTGGTCGTAAAAAACAAGTAATTGTTTTAGATTCTGGTAAAAACGTTTATCCAGATGAATTAGAAGCCATGTTTATGGAAATACCTGGTGTTAAAAACGTTGCTGTTTTTGAACACAAGGTAAAAAATAAAACGGTAACTTATGGTGTGTTTAGTGTCGAACCAACAATGACTTTGGAAAAATTGTCTGCTGCGATTGCACAGGCTAATAAAAAAGTTGCTTCGTATAAGTGGGTAACCCACTTTGCTATGACAACAGACGAGTTGCCTTTGACCAGTACACAAAAGGTAAAGCATCATGTTGTGCGACAGAATTTGATTGACGGTAAATACCCAATCAGAAAAGAATAGGGGATAAGTTATACCGAAATACCCGCCTTTATGGCGGGTATTTATTGAATTAAAAACATATAATTAAAGCATTTTGTTAAGTTTGTAAAAAATACAGAAAAATCAATTTTAAAACATAGTTCGTTAAAGCTTTTTATTTGCCTAGGCATAGTTGTGAAAATGTCGCGTCCATAACATCCGTTGCGGTAATTGTTCCTAGTATTTTACCAATGTTATCTGCGGCCCGACGTGTGTGTTCTGAGAAAATGTCATAATTTCCGTTTGGCGCTTTTAAAGCCATTTGTAACTCTGATGCTGCATCAGTTAATAGGTTGTATGTACGTGCATTAACCGCAAGAGTTGATTCTGTATTTGATATAAGAACAGTGATTTTATCTTTGATAACCTTCATTAATTTTTTTATACCGTCGCCTGTTTTAGCCGATACATAGATTGCTTTTTTTATTTCTTTGTTTTTTATTAAATCGGATTTATTTATTACCAGGATTTCATTATTGTCAGTTTGTATGTTTTTGAGTTTTTTCGAACCGTCAATAACGCGTAAAATTAAATTAGCGTTTTCTATTTCTGATTGCGTACGTTGGATGCCGATTTTTTCGATAGTATCTTCTGTATCTCTTAAACCTGCCGTATCAGATAAATTTACTAAATATCCACCTATATCCATTGATGCAGATACAACATCGCGTGTGGTTCCTGGTATATCAGAAACTATTGCACGATTGGCCCCAAGTATTGTATTAAAAAGCGAGGATTTTCCAACATTTGTATCGCCGGCTAGTGTTATGTTAAAACCGTTGCGTATGGCGCGAACCGCGGTATATCGAGATAATGCCTTGTCTATTTCTGCGTATAATTTTTTTGTCTTTTTTCGAATTACATCGCCAATATTAACGGGCAATTCGTCTTCGGCATAGTCCAAGGTCGCTGCTGCATAAGCGGAAATTTCAATCATTTGTTTTCGCCAGTCTTCATATAT
>CALXQT010000046.1 GCA_944390835.1 uncultured Alphaproteobacteria bacterium
TTTTGGTGGAGTTGTAAATTAGTACGGTATTTCACATACAAGATAACAAGGAATAACAGGGATTTTGTTATAGTGATTTTTGCACAATTTTTGTGAAAACACCGGTTTTTCTGCATATCATCAGAGAATGTTTACAAAAATAACAGGGAAAATATTTTAAATATCAGCGATTTTTAGCGGACAACTCTTTGATTTTACACGATTGTCATTTTTGCTGTATTTCACAGATTTCGTCAGGTAACATTTGACATAAAATTAAGGAGATTTAGATGACCGATTTTTTTACTGATAATTTTAGATTCAAATCTTTATTTCAAACCCATCTGAGCATTGCACTCACCGCTTGGGGAATAATACGCCCAGATATTGCTGAAAAATTAAAACATAAACAATATGATGTTTTAACGGCAGACATTCATGATTTGATGGCAAATACTGCTAAAAAATATGGTGGTGATTTGGTTGGCTTTTTAACCCCAGATAATCTAAAATTGTACATTCAGCCTGATTATGAAAAAGAATTGTGGCGAAAGGCGGGTGTCAAATCAAGCGAAGAAAATAAACTGTTTCTTATTGGGGAAGTGTTTATCTTGGTTGATCAAATATGGCAACTAATATCAGAACCGCATCAATTGGAACTACCAAAAGATAAAAATTTATTTTTTATGCGTACCGACACATTGCGCGGAATAGTTGATGATTTATCAACGGTATGTATTAACGCTAAAAACGCTAAAACCGGCGGTGAAAAACGCAGTACCAGGCAAGCACGATGCAAAGCAATAATTCAATCACCAGAATATAATATCAGACCGAGCAATGCCCAAACGCATTTAGCGGACACGATCCAAAAAATCAAAGATGTATACTTTGAAATATATGGCGAATCACTGCAAAAACAGAACAAAAAAGGCGGTGTTACCCCATGTGACAAAACTATTACGAACTGGTTTTATGAGTTTTCCAAAAATAATTTACCCGATAAGCGCGCTTAGAAAAACGAGTTATTGAAACCATAATTTCATCCGCATATATTCGTTGTGAATATATAACAAAGGATGAAATTATGAATGATTTAAAGATTGAACACGTAAACATTGAACAAATAAAACCATATAAAAACAATGCCAAGATTCACAAGCCCGAACAAGTGAGTCAGATTGCGAGTTCTATTCACCAATTTGGATTTGTAAATCCGATCTTGATCGATGAAAACGGTGAAATCATCGCCGGTCATGGACGGTTTGAAGCAGCAAAAACATTAAATTTACAACAGGTTCCTGTAATACATATCAACCATTTAACCGACGTTCAAAAACGCAAATTACGTATCGCAGATAACCGTATTTCTGAAAACGGCGGTGGATGGAATGCAGATATTTTGAATATAGAAATTAGCGAACTATGCGAATTGGAAGATGTTTCAGACATAACAATTACAGGATTTAACGACATTGAAATCGACCAAATCTTGGCAGAACCACGAACCAAAGCGGAAGTACAAAGACTGAATACTGCCCCCTATATCGCAGATGACGAAATAATATCAACGCCTGGCGATATTTGGGAATTTGACGGTGTTCACAGAATTATTTGTGGTGACAGCACAAAACGCGAAACTTTTGAAAACCTGATGGGAGATAAGCATGTAAATCTGGTTTTGCAGGATCCGCCATTTAATATAAAAATCAAAGGGTTCGTTTCTGGCAATGGCAGTGTGAAACATCCCGACTTTGCCATGGCTGCTGGGGAAATGTCAGATAATGAATTCGTGGAATTTCTTGGTAAAAACTTTGCCCTTTGCTCGGAATACGCCATCGATAATGCCATGATATTTAATTTCATAGATTGGCGGAATATTATGCCTATGTTGAGCGCGTGTAAGCAACATTTTGCAAAATATGTAAATCTGTGCGTGTGGGTTAAAAACAAAGCTGGCATGGGTACACCCTATCGCAGCCAACATGAACTATGTACGGTATTTTTGAATAAAGATGGAAAAGTGCCAGACCATATTAAACTTGGTAAATACGGACGTAACCGCAGTAATGTTTGGAATTATTATGGATGTAATTCATATGGCCCGCACAGAAATGACTTAAAAATGCACCCAACCGTCAAAAGTTTTGAGATGCTGTCTGACATTATGCTAGATGTGACCAGTATTGGTGATACTGTCTTGGATTGTTTCTTAGGGTCGGGAAGCACGTTGGTTGCTGCACAACGACACAGACGCATTTGTTACGGTATTGAATATGAACCAAAATATGTGGATACGTGTGTAAAACGGTTTTATGAAACGTTTCACATCGATGCAAAAAACCTGCGGACTGGTAAAACATATACAGAATTACTGACTGAAAAACGTGCAACCAAGGAGTCGCAAAATGCCGAATGAACAAAAATGCGGATTTTGTGTTCCACCAAAGGAACACCAATATCAAAAGGGGCAATCGGGCAATCCACGTGGACGACCACGTGGTGTCCGTAATCGGAATACTATTGTTCGTGAACAAATGAACCGCAAAATAACTTTGACAGGCCCAAACGGTAACAGGCGTCGTATTAGCACCAAAGAAGGTATTATTGCAAAACAAACCAACAAAGCTCTACAAGGTGACCTGAAGTCTGCAAAGTGGATAATGGAATTAAGCGATGTCGCAGATGCAGAATACGAAGCAATGTCTGCAGCACGCGAACAACTGAATCACGATGATAAACTAATACTGCAACAATATATCAAACGACATCATGAACAATAGCGTTTCAGAATTTGATGTGTTTTATTCATTATTACGAACAGATTTTAAATCTTTCGTGATAAAGGTGTTTAATGAAATTTCAGGCGGTGGCGGATACATAGATGGCGAATATATTGACCTGATTTGCGATTACATCGTAAATGTCATCAACGGCAATCAAACCCGACTGATAATCAACATTCCACCACGTTATATGAAATCGATTATTTGTTCTGTTGCATTACCGGCATTTATATTGGGACACAATCCACATGCCCACATTATATGTGTCAGTTATTCAGACGACTTGGCCACCAAGTTTGCAAATGACACGCGCAATGTTATGACATCCGATTGGTATAAACGCGTATTCCCACAAACACGAATTTCTAAACAACAGTTTGCCAAAGACGATTTTGAAACCACGGTTCATGGCGGGCGTTTTGCGACTTCTGTTGGCGGTGTTTTAACCGGTCGTGGGGCAGAATGGATAATTATCGATGACCCGATAAAACCTGTTGATGCCAATTCAGAAATTATGCGTAATCGTGTAAACGATTGGTATCATACAACACTGTTTTCAAGATTAAATGATAAAAATACTGGTCGTATTTTATTGATTATGCAACGGTTGCACCAAGATGATTTAACTGGCCATCTGTTAGAAAACAACGATGATTTTCAACTATTGCGATTACCGATTATTGCGGATACAGATGAAACGATACCATTTACGCAATCAAAACGTGTGTTTAGACGAACCGTTGGAACACCACTACACCAAGAACGAGAATCAACCGAAACTGTTATGCATATCAAAGATAGTGTTGGCGAACTGGTGTTTTCCGGTCAATATCAACAACTGCCGGCACCACAGGAAGGTTGCATAATCAAATCTGAATGGATGCAATATTATATGGCAATGCCAGAAAGTTTTACACATATAATTACATCTTGGGATACCGCATCAAAAACTGGTCCAACCAACGCTTATTCTGCATGCATAACATTCGGGATTACATCAGATAAACATATTTACTTGTTGGATATATACCGCGACAGATTAGATTTTCCACATTTAGCAGACCAAGTAAAAAATACATTTTGCGCTTTAATGGAAAAGTACCCACGGTCACAACATAAGATTGTTATTGAAGATGCTTCATCTGGAACGTCATTAATTCAATTTTTACCGCAAAAAGGTGTTCGTAGCACATACATTCACGCAATTCACCCAGACGAAGACAAAGTTGCACGCATGAATGGTGCATCTGGTTATGTTTATTGTGGAACGGTATTGTTTCCATCAATCCACAACCATTTTTGGGACGATTTTGAAAAAGAATTGCTGCTGTTCCCGAACTCAGCATTCAAAGATCAGTGCGATGCCTTTGCACAAGGTGTGCTATATTGTGCTGAGATTATTGCCAAACCAACGCCACGATTTATCGGTTTTTTATAAAGACATTTTTGTTGTCTTTTAGGTGTTTTTAAGGTATTATAGGAATGTATCCGCGAAGGATGCCGAGGCATTGAAAACCTCGCTATGTAGGGTGCCGGATATGCACCTAAAACGATATCCCTGCTTCTGCGGGGAGCTGTTCGTTATAAAATAGGGTTTACCCCGAAGGCGAGCAGGGTCATCTACATAGTGATTTTTCAATCTCCCCGCGCCATCTTTTGCGAAACCAAAGGATGGTGAGATGAAAAAGATAATATTTTCCTTGATAATGATTTTTGGCACGACCGAATTAAACGCGGCAACATTACCAACGCGTATGGGTAGTTATTATCGCAATGCTAACACCTACAATTACAAATCAAATACACAAAGCTACAGCAAACGAAACGATAACAGTCACCCCACCAGATTTTATATAAGTGCAAAAGGCGGTTACAATTTAATGTATGGCTCAATGTATGTTGATGAATATGACAATAAAGGATTTAGTTTTTCTGCGGATAAACCTGTTTTTTCCGGTGCTTTGGGGCTTGATTTTAATCGCGACCCGTCTTTGCGTGTAGAATTAGAAATAGCAAATGTCGCTACATCTGAGGCAAAGTTTAACGACGGCTGGGACTCAAAGTTGCACGCGGATGTTGGTTATACAAGTTACGTGTTAAATTTTATTCCATATTTCAAAGTTACAGATAATACGACCATTAATATAATTCTTGGTCTGGGGGCGGCAAGTCTAGATTTTACAGATACAGATCACGACGACTATTTGTACCTACAATCTGGGAAAACCGCTTTTGCAGCAAAATTTGGTCTTGGGTTTGATATACCGTTAACTGACAACTTTTCTATTTTGCCCGAAGTTCAGTACAACTTGCTTGTAACAACAGTGAAATATGGTTTAGCAAATATTTATATCGGTTATGTGGAATCAGAGGAAAAAACATTTGTTATGCATAATTGTCAATTTATTCTGGGTGCAAAGTACACGTTTTGATATGGGAGGTGTATATGAAAAAGATTTTATTATTTCTACTCACAATCACATTATTCGCTTGTGGCGGAGTATCACAAATAACTTCGGAAGAAGCTGTGGTTACAGCTAGACGACTACCAAACATTGATCCGCGTGGCGGGCAATTGTGTATGTTTCGTTCTTCAAACTTTGTCGGTGCGGCAATGACCTATGAAATATATGCAGATGAAGAATATATTGGTAGATTACCCAATGATACTTATTTTTGTATAAATCTTGAACCTGGGGAATATATAATTTCCACAGGTGGTTCTTGGCAAAGAGCTGGCGCAGAAACGGTCATTTCTCGTGGAAAACGAAAATTTATGGAATTATACGTTGGTATGAACGGTTTAAGCATACACTCTGTCACACCAGAAGTTGGACTTGCCGGCATACGTGATTCAATGTAAGGGCAAATGAGTTCGATTCTACACAAAAAGGAAAACAAAATGGCTTATTTTTTTGGATTGTTAATGCTTGGTTTGGCAATAGCTGCCGCTGCTTACGGAATTGAAAACATTGTGGAAACAAATATGTTAACGGTTTTAAACACAACGTTGATGTTAGGTATGATATGTGCACTAGGTTTTTCCGGAATACTGTTTGTGCTTGGTGCTAATACAACAGACAACAAATCAGGTAATTCAACATATGTTGATGATGATGAAATTTAGAATATAAGAAGCATCTGCTTAGCAACACTTCCGCTCCAGATACCAAGACAAAGAAACATTATTTGTTAGAAAAAATTTTTTAACATTGTACCAAACATATTTTCAAGATCTTGCTTGAATAGTTTATGCGTACAATAGTTTCTTAATTTTTCATATTCTTTTTTATGACATTCGTAAAATTTTCGCCCGCTTCCGCATGGGCAATATTTATGCTTTTTCAAGTTTTTTCTATTGTTTGCATATAAATTTTTTAAAAATTTAAGTGTTTGTTGTTTGTCTTCAAAGTTGAAAAAATCCATAAAATATTCCAATACACCATCCCACCGATGTGGTAATGTTGGCCATGGATACATCCCGTATTTCATTCGATATGAATTAGCGTATAGAAAGGGTATAATGAAATTATTTATGAAAAAAGTTATGCTTGTATCTTTTTGTGTCAAAATGCGCATTTCCGTAGGCACGGCTAAACATAATACGCCGTTTTCAGAACAATGATAATCTTCATGCCTTGGAATTTTTTCTGATAATTCTGTCACGATTGGCAAAGATTTTGGATAATCATCTGGCCATAATATCTCCAGGCTGTAAGCATCTTGTACGGCAATTGCATTATATTCCATATCAAAATGCAAAATCCCATTCACGACACAACAATTAGGTTTGTTCATAACTGTCAGATTTTCAAATCTCCACCCAGATATCCAATTACATAATGCAACACGTATTTCATCTTCTCTCATCATTCGGAACACCATTGTCTGGGCGGATTAACGATAGTTCCCCTAGACAGAGGAGCGTGCCCAGATGTGATGCTAGAATTTTTACCATATTCATCACGAATTTTAATAGCTTCGTCAACCCAACTTTCAATATTTTGCTCTATGTAATGATATACAGCCTTACTATCTGTGTGTGGCGGGTCATAAGATTTTACAATCTCTGCCAAATTCTTTCCATCAGATGTTTTAAAATCAGCAAATGGGTTTTCGCCCTTGTGTCCTTGAACACCGTTTAAATCAACCATATTGTTTATATAAATACCAACGACCCCCTTTCCAGAATCCCATGCATGTTTAATTTCATAGTTAATCCATTTTCTACCGGCTGTTTTTGATCCTATTAACACAATCACACAGGATCTTTTTTCCATTTGATCGTTTATCCATTTTTCTATGTGCGCATTGTCCTTAATTCGAACCTCTTCCCATTCGTTGTCTTTCAATACTTTATCACCTTCAACAACACCAATATTTCTAATTCTTGCTGCCCTTTGTGAATCTTCATTGTAATTGAAACTGAAAAATACTCGTTTATACATAAAAGCTCCTTACATGCATATTACCAAACAGTTGTACATATGTTTAATCGTTTCCGCATAGGCCGACATGAACAAAATTATTATACCGACCCAATACAATGACAACGATTTAGAAAACATTAACTTCAAGATAGGCGTGTTCTTTTTTATTTTCGAAATATCCATATCAAACAAAGGACTTGCCCCGGTTAAAGCATCGGTATACTTAGCCCTGTATTTGCGTTCCAGGTTTAGATAATAAGCGTCCAACACCCATAAAAACGCAGATAAACAAATGCCAGCCCACAGAACATCCGTCTTACCTTGGGAAAACATAAGTGTTAAGATACCGCTCAATGCCACAACAAACCAATTTTTTATGGCAAAGCTATTACGGCCCATTCGATCGATTATGTTTTGCATCATTTCCAAATATTTTATTTTGTGTTCAAATTTGTCTTTGTTTTTAACCATTTGTGTCTCTTTTTTGTTAATATCAATATAATGAATATTATCTCATTTTCAAGTCTAAAACAACTTGACTTCTGGGGCTTTCAGAGCGGTAATTGCATGACATTAAAAGGAGTCAACATGTCGTGCGAAATTGATATACCGCAAAGTTTTGATGAACTGAAACGCCTGCCGTTCGCAGAACGTGGGCGATTGTGGGCAAAATACTGTTCATATCCGTTCAAACGGCAGAATTTTGCCCTGTGGTATTACATCCAATGTGACCGATTAAAACTGCGAATAGAAGCAAAA
>CALXQT010000047.1 GCA_944390835.1 uncultured Alphaproteobacteria bacterium
TACGTGTGTTTACGGGTTTTCGTGCGCAGCATAATACTGCAGTAGGTCCGTCAAAAGGCGGGGTGCGCTTTCACCCAAATGTTTCACGTGATGAAGTAGCCGCACTTTCTATATGGATGACATTTAAATGCTCTGTGACTGGTATTCCTTATGGTGGTGGCAAGGGTGGAATTATCGTCGACCCTAAAACCTTGTCTCAGGGTGAATTAGAACGGTTGTGTCGTGGTTATGTAGATGCAATTTACCCAATATTAGGAGAGAAGAAAGATGTCCCTGCTCCAGACGTTAATACAAATGGTCAAATTATGGCGTGGATGATAGACGAATATATAAAGTTATCTGGTGAAGCTTCTTTTGGTACTTTCACAGGAAAACCTGTTGAATTAGCTGGGTCAAAAGGACGTAACGCAGCAACTGGTTTAGGTATTTCTATCATTATGAACGAAGCTTTGAAAAAACTTGGTAAAACTTTAAAAGGGGCGCGTGTTGCGATACAAGGCTTTGGTAATGTAGGTAGTTTTACTGCAAAATGTGCACATGATATGGGTGCAAAGGTCGTCGCAATAGCGGAATGGAACACTACTCTATTTAATAATGATGGGCTTGATATAGATGCTTTAATGAAGTTCAAAGCAGAAAACAAGGGAAGTATAAAAGGGTTCAAGGGGGCTTCAGAAATAAGTGTAGAACAATTTTGGGGGCTTGATGTAGATGTTTTATCACCTTGTGCTATGGAAAATACGATTAATAAAGATACTGCACCGTTAATAAAAACGAATTTGGTAGTAGAAGGAGCGAATGGTCCCACAACTTTAGAAGGAGAAGAAATTCTTTTAAACAAAGGGGTAACTGTTGTTCCTGATATATTGGCTAATGCCGGAGGAGTTACTGTTTCTTACTTCGAGTGGGTACAAAATCGTTATGGATATTATTGGGAGGAAGATGAAGTAAAACAGAAAGAAGAAGTGGCTATGAAAAATGCGTTTGATGCAATTTATAAAATTAAAGAAGAGTATAATGTATCAATGCGCGAAGCCGCGTATATGCATTCCATAAAGCGTGTAGCGTCTGCTATGAAATTACGTGGTTGGTGCTAATAAAAAATCCCCAAAAGGGGATTTTTTATTTGGTGCATACTTCTACAGCATATGCTTCTGAACCTAGATCTTTTTCGTCACCACAAAACAAACGGAAATAACATTTGTTCCCAGGCATATTCATATCAAGCATTACTTTTTCAGGAATAACATTTAGTAAACATGTTCCTTCTTTTATATATTCCGCAGATGGCGGCACGGATAAGAATGCGGCAGTTTTGGCTTTTTTATAAATATTATGTAAAGCGTCAGATTTTGGCAGGGTTAATAAATAGTCGCCAGCCGGACCAATGGCCATAATTGTTAATGGGTGTTCTTGAGAGTTTGAAATCTGTATTTCTTGTTCAATGACCTCAAAATCTTGTGGTGTCGGTAGGTCTTCGCTGCATGCTGCTAAAGCAGAGGCAATCAATGTCAATAAAGATATTTTCTTCATTTAGTCTCTCCTTTTGTTTTTTATACTGGTAGTATAACATTAGTTTTAATTTTAAAAAAGTATAAAAAGTTTGACTTTCGTCTTTTTTTAGTAAATAATCTAGTCTGCAAATCCCAAAGATTGCTATTACAAATAATCCAGTATGCGGTATGCATATGGGGCATCAACCGGCGAGTGTTCGCTCTTGATGAGTTTTTTGTTGCGCGATTTTTTGGAAAAAACAGTTAAAAGTTAAGGAGCAAAATTATGGCAACTGTTATTAGATTGGCACGTTTTGGTGCTAAAAAACGTCCTTATTACCATGTCGTTGTTACGGACTCTCGTAATGCGCGTAATTCCGGGAATATTTTAGAAGTCGTTGGTAAATACGATCCAATGCTACCACGTGATAACTCAAACAGAGTTGTGTTAAAAGTTGATGAAATAAAAGCTTGGTTGGCAAAAGGTGCAAAACCATCTGATCGTGTATATAGATTTTTGGCTAATGCCGGTTTAGTTGAAGCTCGTAAAGTTCCTAATCAGACAAAGAAAAACCAGCAGTCAGAAAAAACTTTACAGAAAATCAAAGATAAACAAGATAGATTAGCCAAAATAGCCGAAGAAAAAGCGGCAGCAGAAGCTGCGGCAAAGGCAGAAGCAGAGGCTCCTGCGGAAGCACCGGCAGAAGAAACCCCAGCAGAAACTGTTGCAGAATAATTTTGCTTATTAAAATGCCCAGATATTACTTCTGGGCATTTAAAAGTGTGCTATGGCAGATAACAAAGAAATCTTAGTCGGCAAAATAGTCGCACCACAGGGTATTCGTGGCGAGGTGCGCGTTCAGACATATACACAAACACCATCAGATTTAAAAACTTTAAAAGTATATAGTGATAAGTTAAGTGCTAGGATGTTTCATTTTGTTCGTGCCCTGCCTTCTTCAAGTGTAATTATTGCGCGCATTGACGGTGTGAATGACCGTAATGCCGCTGAACTATTAAGAAATACAGAATTGTTTATCAAACGTACTGATTTACCTGATTTGAAGGAAGGCGAATATTATCAAGCAGATTTAATAGGTATGCGTGTTGTTCGTGACGGTATAACTATTGGATTGGTGGATAATATTCAAAATTATGGTGCCGGGGATATATTGGAATTGGATAACGGCGATATGATTGCCTTTAATAGCGTTGATGTGGATCTAGAGAATAAAGTGATTCATCAAAAATCGTAGAGTATGTCGAACAAAATGCAAATGATGTATAAAACTTTTGTCAAGGAAAGAGGAACGGACGTATATGTGCCTACTGCTTCCACAAAAAAACGGGGGGTGCATTATTGCTGTTGCGTTCACGTTTGTAAACAGTTTTTAGAATATCCTGTTGATAGATGGGGGCGTAGGATAATTCCGACAAATGCAGTGTGCCCGTATATAACAGGTAAACTTACCAAAGCAAAACGTGCTTGCTCTGCGGATCTTTTAAGTGTAGATGGAAAAATTACAACCAATACAAAAAACATGCAGTTGAATAAAGTTTATATCAATGCCAGGGGACGTTAAATCATGCACTTTAATATACTGACAATTTTTCCAGAAATGTTCCCGGGAACTTTAGGTTCTGGTGTGGTCGGTCGTGCTTTGACCAATGGTGTTTGGACTTATGATGCAATTAATATTCGTGACTATGCACATGATAATTATGGCAGTGTTGATGACGAACAGTTTGGGGGCGGCGTTGGGCAAGTTATGCGTGCAGACGTTCTTGGGGATGCTTTGGATTCCATTAAAGAACGTGGGAAAATAATTTATTTTTCACCTCGTGGGCCACAATTAACTCAAAAAAAGGTACGCGAATTTGCAGGTGATAAAAATGCTAATTATACCCTGCTTTGTGGTCGGTACGAAGGAATAGACCAGCGCGTTATCGAAGAATATGATATAATGGAGTTATCTATAGGGGATTATATACTGTCTGGGGGTGAAATCGCCGCACAGGTTTTTATTGACAGTGTGGTCCGCGTGATGGATAATGTGCTGGGCGGTGGCGCCGAAGCCGCTGCTAATGAAAGTTTCGAAATCGGGGGGCTTGAATGGCCGTTATATACCCGCCCGTCGGCATGGCGTGGACGTAAAGTCCCAGAAGTCCTGCTGTCCGGTCATCACGGCAATATAGAAAGATGGCGGA
>CALXQT010000048.1 GCA_944390835.1 uncultured Alphaproteobacteria bacterium
GTACGAGCCGGTCAAAAACTGGATATGACACAAATGGAAGCCTTATTGCGCGATATAGAAAACACAAGTAGAGCCGGTGAATGTAACCATGGACGACCTGTTTATAAAATAATCCCTTTGGCAGAGATAGATGGGTGGTTTGAACGTATCTGATTTTATGGATTTATGAACTATTTTTCTTTACATAATCGGCTTTTTTTACTATTCTGAACCAATAAAATATATATAAGGAGAAAAATTATGCAAGAAACAGCTGAAGTCGTAGAAACGGTTAATAATACTGCGTCTACAACAACTGGTGATTGGTGGGGCATGTTGTTGTACTGCTTGATAGTTTTCGCAATAATCTATGTTTTCATGGTGCGTCCAAATAAAAAGCGTATGGCAGAATACCAAAAGATGTTGGATTCTTTACAGGTTGGTAATCGAATTTTAGCAGCCGGTATTTATGGAACCATTAAAAAGATTAATGAAAAATCAATAGAAATGGAAATAGCAGACGGTGTCGTTATAGAAGTAAACAAAGGTGCCGTAGCAAACGTTGAATAAAGGGTAAGGGTATGTTTAAAAAACTGGCAATAATTTTTGTCGCTGTGTTTGGTGTGTTATTGGCTGTGCCGACAATAGCACCTAGTTTGGCACCGTATTTTCCGTCTTGGATTCAGCCTATACCGTTGGGTTTGGATTTAAAAGGTGGTGCGCAACTTTTATTAGAAGTTGATACAGATGTAATGATGCAAGATAAGACAGCGCAATTGTATGAAGATGCGCGAAGCGCTTTGATTGATCGTGATAAAGGCGTGATCAGATTTTCTAACTTACGTAATAGTGACGGCGTTGTGTCTTTTGTTGTTCGTGAAGAAGCCGATGTTTCAAAAGCAAGAGGGCGCTTAAAAAGCGAATTTGGGGATAGCGTTGACATCTCTGTTGATGGGCGTACGGTGTCTTTGACTTATTCTCAAAAAGCCAAAGATGAAATGATTCAAGATGCGTTGTCTCGTAGCATAGAAATCGTTCGTCGGCGTATTGATGCTTTGGGAACAAAAGAACCGTCAATTCAAAGTCAGGGGGGCAAATATATTTTAGTGCAATTGCCCGGTGTTGATAATCCCGAGCGCATAAAAGACTTAATTGGTCAAACGGCAAAAATGACATTTCATTTAGTAAATGAAGATGTAACCCAGGAACAACTTGCATCTGGCCGTCCACCAAAGGGAACGGAGTTTTTGCCTTTTATGGAAGCGCCAGAACAATTGATCCCAGTTTATTCTCGTGTAGAGGTTTCTGGTGAGTCTTTAAAAGATTCTCAGGCAGATTTTGATCAAAATAATATGCCTGTTGTGACAACGGTTTTTGATTCTGGTGGTGCACGAAAATTTGCACGTTTAACGACAGAACATGTAAATGAACGCTTTGCAATTGTTTTGGATGATATGGTTTTGTCTGCACCAACAATTCGTGAACCAATACCTGGTGGTCGTGGACAGATATCAGGAGGATTTACGTTGCAAGGCGCGAAAGATTTAGCGGTTTTGCTGCGTAGTGGTGCTTTGCCGGCACCTTTACAAGTCATTGAAGAACGTACTGTTGGTGCTGGTTTGGGTGCTGATACAATCGCATCTGGAAAGATTGCTTCATTGTTTGGTATGATATTTATAATGATATTTATGATAGTTTGCTATCGAGGTTTTGGTGTTATAGCAAGTTTTGTGTTAGTTATAAATTTAGCAATGATTATTGGTATATCTGCTTTCTTGGGGGCGACTTTAACACTGCCTGGTATTGCCGGTATCGTTTTGACGTTGGGTATGGCTGTGGATGCTAATATTCTGCCGTTTGAGCGTATTCGTGATGAAGTTAAAGCTGGTTCTACGCCGTTACGGGCAGTTGAGGCCGGATTCCATCGTTCTATGAAAGCGGTACTGGACGGTAATTTAACAAATTTGATTTGCTCTTTGGTGTTGTTCCAATTTGGTGCCGGACCAATTCGTGGCTTTGCTGTTACCTTATCAGTCGGTGTTTTAACGACTTTGTTCACATGCGTATCTTTATCAAAAGTTATAATAGACTGGTATATGAACGGCAAAAATAAAAAAATTGGATATGTAAGAAGTAAGTAAGGGGTTTTTAGATGAAACTAAAATTTATGAAATATCGTAAATTATCGTACTGGGTTGCGGCAATTTTGGTTGGCTTGTCTATTTTATCGTTATCTGTGCGTGGTTTGAATTATGGTATAGATTTTGCCGGTGGTATATTAATGGAGGTTACCCCTGTATCTTCAGATTATACTATTGATAAAATGCGTGCAGATTTATCACAGTTTAATCCGGAACTGCAATCTGTTGGTAATAACGGTGCGATTCTTGTTCGGGTTGGATTGCACAAAGGCGCAACTGATGCAGAACAAAACCAACGTGTTACAGAAATAAAAAATATTTTGGGGAATAAGGTTGAATACTCTCAAGTGCAAATCGTAGGACCGAAAATTGGTGGTGAATTAGTACGTGGTGGTATCTTAGCGGTGTTATTTTCTTTTATATTAATGTCTGTTTATGTGTGGGTTAGATATCGTGGCGGTTATGCCATTGGTTCATTTGTATCGTTGTGTTTGGATTTTATTATAATGTTTGGTTTCTTTTCAATTACTGGGTTAGAGTTTAATCAAACGGCTATAGCGGTTATTCTTATGGGTGTAGGATATTCTATTAATGACAAGGTAGTTAATTATGATCGCATAGAAGAAAATATAAAAATGTATCATAAAATGCCGATGGATGACTTAATTGATTTGTCAGTAAATGAAATGATGCGCAGAACGATTATGACCGGACTTTCAACAATTCTGGCTATGGTAGCATTATATTTGTTTGGTGGTGCAATGTTACGTGACTTTGCCATTGCTATGACGTTCGCCGTTGTAATGGGAACCTTTACCAGTATTTATATTTCAAACGTTATTTTGTATCACTTTAATCTGAGAGACGACACTAAATAACGTTTTATGTATAACAAGGCGAGGGGGATATATATGAAAATAATAAGATTCTTTTTATTCGCTGTTTTAGCCTTGGGGGTATCGCCGTGTGGTGCAGAAAGTTTGTTTTTTGAAGACGAACCTGTTCAAGATGGTTTGAATGTATTTGATGTATCTGCGACTTTCGCCGATATCTATGAAAAATTAGACGGAGTAAAATGGGGCGGTAAAAATATAAATGTAGCAATCGAAAGTTTAGAAAAGTTGAACGAGAACGCGCATATCGCTGCAACAGATGAACGAGTCGTTCTTGTTTGGCAAGATTCTATTATTGCAAACTATCCAAGACCAGCAGCAGGAGATTGGAAGGGCTTTGGTGAAATAACAACTGCTTTAGTTTTAAAATTACGTGCAAATGATCCTGTGTTGCATAATGCGTCAACTAGCGAAATGTACCAAATGGTCGTAGATAGTTTGATGCGCGGTATTGATGAAAATGGACGCTATATTTATTCTCGGCAGGCGGAAATCACAGAAGATGGCAGAATTTTAACAAGTGTCGGGTTAGAAGGTGTGCGAGATGAGCGCGGAAATTATAGAGTAACAGGAATATATAAAGATTCCCCGGCAGATACATCTGGTATACGAGAAGGTGATTTAATTGTAGCGATAAATGGGCAAAATGTTGCGACAATGTCAGATTCGGATTTAGCCGCTGTTATGACTGGTTTTAATTCTGGTACATCAAAAATAAAGTTATTATCTCCGAGTGGCGAGAAAGACGTTGTTTTACGTCGCGCAACAATTATTCTGGCAGATGCAGATGTCGTTCATAGAAGCGATGAAGAGACTGGCGGAATATTAGAAATTGTTGTTCATAAAATTTCAGATAATGCAGCGGCTATTGTTAATGAAGCTTTGGCAAAATATTCGGATGTATCCGGTATAGTTTTAGATTTGCGTGCCGCAACAGGTGAAGATGAAAGAGCGGCCGCAAAATTGACGGGGCTTTTTATAGGTGCAAAACCAGTTATGCGTATTGTAGAAACAGCAAAAGATGAAGTTGAAGTTATCCCAGGTGGCGCTGCTGTTACGAATGCCCCAGTCGTTGTATTAATGTCTGATATGACAAGAGGTACGGCTGAAGCGGTTGTTGCTGCTTTTTATGAAAATGAACGTGGAGTTCTGGTCGGAACCCCAACAGCTGGTAATGCCAGAATCGCAACGCGTATTAATCTAGAAAATGGTGGTGCTCTTGAATTATTAAATAAGGCAATAAAAACAGGTTCGGGTCGTGTAATTGATGGACGGGGGATCTTTCCGATTGTTTGTCTTTCTAATATAAGATCTTCGAATCAACAAAATGCTTTTTTCTTAAATGTTATAAACAATGATTTTAATGCCCAAGATTTTAATCGCGATGATAGTGTTGATGCCGCCACAATTCGAAAAGGGTGTCCAACTATTACCAGTGGTGCGGATGAAGACGCATTAGCTGCCGCGGTTTCTGCAAAGATCCTGACGGATAAGAAGGTTTATAATAAACTAATTATAGAATAATAACTATTAAATGAGGATATTATGTTTTTAACACGAGACAATAAAATAAAATGGAATTGGGTAGCTTGGGCGACATTGATAACAGCTGTTTTAGTTTTGATGGGGATTTTTTGGTTTGATAAACCTTTATATTTATTTTTACGTAATTTTGATTGTGGCTTGTGGCGTATTTTTGATTTGGTTTTTGGTGCCAAGGTATGGCTTGCTGTCTCTTTAGTAGTTTTGTTGGTTTTTTATATAAGAAAGATTAGTAAAACGCCGGTGCACTTTAGAAACGAGAAAAACAAATTTAGTTTGACTGTATTTTGTAAAGACTTTATAGAAAAAACTCATAATAGTTATGCTTTCTTTGTTTTGTCTTCTGTGTTTGTGGCTAGCGTTGTGGGGAAAATTTTAAAAGTTTCAATTGGGCGTATGCGTCCGGTATTTTTTGAAGCTCTAGAAAAAACGGGTTTTGTTCCGTTTTCTATAGATTGGGCGTTTAATTCTATGCCGTCGGGACATTCGTTCGCTTCTTTTGCAGGATTGGTTATGTTAGGTTTGCTGGCACCAAAAATAAAATGGTTTACATGGACGTTGGCTATATTAATAGGTTTTTCACGTATATGTGTTGGTGCCCATTGGCCGTCAGACGTTATTTTTGGGGCTTTTATAGGTATGCTTGCAGCAGACTTAGTGAAAGCTGGATTAAAACACTATGGTACGGATTTTATAAAATAATTAATTTTTATCTTAAATCCTAACATTTTTGTCTTTTTTGTGGTAAAATGCGGGATATGGCAAGGAAGTCTAATTTTTTCCCAGAAAGCGTTTCAAATGCTTTGAAAAAGATATCTAAACGTATTGCGGGTGCGGTACTGTTGGCTGTCGGACTATGGGCATTGATAGCGCTTGTGTTTTTTGACCCGTATCTTAATGGTTTTGCTGCCGCTAGTACTTTTGGTGATCAGTCTTTTATGGGACAAATCGTTGGGTTTATAAGATATGGTGTTGGCTTCGTTCCTGCGTTGTTTTTCATATTATGTGTCGCCCGCTGGGGATTAACATGGTTGGCAAATTGGGACGAAGAAATAGCCCCGGAATATAATTTCTTGCGCTGCTTTGTTGTTGTATGTGCAGGTGCAATTGGGTTTGGTCTGATTATGCCATCGTCAACGTTCGGAGGAATGCTAGGATATATTGCTGCAGCAGATATAACGAATTTCTTGGGTTCTTGGTCTGTCCTTTTATCTTTTGCGTTTTTAGCCATCTTTTTTGTTATGGGTGCGTTATTATTACATATAAAGTGGGATCACGTTAAAGGGGTTATAAGGGTTATAGTGCGTGCTGTTCGTTGGTTGCTATCAGTATTTCATTTAATACCTGCTGCCGCGGCAGAGGAAGAAGATGATGAAGAATATGAAGATATAGACGAAACAGAAGGCGAAGAATTAGAACAAGTGACTGTAAAAGAAAAAAGTTCTGCTAAACGTCGTTCTAAAAGTGCTCGCGCTAAAAAGACGAAAGTTTTTTCTGGTGAATATGAATTACCAGATCCGGCGTTTCTGGAAAGATCTAATTTTGGCAAAAATATTGTAACGCCAGAACTGAAACGTAATGCTGCGGCAATGGAGGTACATTTTGCAGAATATGGGGTTCATGGAAAAGTTGTTGGTATTCGCCCAGGACCAATTGTTACCTTGTATGAATTTATGCCAGAAAGCGGCGTGCGAATGGCTGATGTTAGTAAAACTGTTAAAGATATGACGCGTGCAATGGCAACAGAAAATATTCGTATTGCCCATATTCCAAGTACTCAGTTGATCGGCGTAGAAATGGTGAATATAACGCGTCAAACAGTACGGTTCCAATCGTTAGTAGATAATGATACTTTTATAAATTCTAAATATAAAATACCATTGGCGTTGGGGGTCGATATTGGTGGTAACCCGATGTATTATGACCTTGCAAAGATGCCACATATGTTGATTGCTGGGCGTACGGGGTCTGGTAAGTCTGTTTTTGTTCAATCTATAATTATGTCAATTGTATATCATTTTACGCCAGATAAATGTAAATTAGTAATAATTGATCCAAAGGGTGTAGATTTCGGTTTTTGGGATGATATACCACACTTGATAACCCCAATTGTAAAATTAGATGCTGCTGCTGCTGTAAATGCGTTAAAGTGGGCTGTTCGTGAAATGGAAGAACGGTATAAGCAGTTACAAGTTTTAAATGCTCGTAATATAGAAAGCTATAATGAAATAGCGGCGCAAAAACGTGAAAGCGGTGAAACAGTTACTCGGCAAGTTGCTGTTGGCACAGATGAAGAAACTGGTGAATTATTATTTGAAACACAAGAGGTTGATTTATCTGATATGCCTTATATTGTTATAATTATTGACGAGGTTGCAGATCTGATGAGCCTTGCTCGTAAAGAGGTAGAAGCCTGTGTTCAGCGCATAGCACAAAAAGCCAGAGCAGCAGGTATTCATCTTGTTATGGCAACCCAACGTCCTGATGCGACTACTATAACTGGTGTTATAAAGGCTAATTTCCCAACACGAGTATCTTTCCAAGCTCGTAGTGTAATTGATTCTATGACAACCCTAGGAGAAAAAGGTGCTGAACAACTATTGTCTTGTGGAGATATGCTGTTCAGTGAAGCAGGGCGGGTCCCAGTACGTATACATGGTGCCTTTATTTCTGATGAAGAAATGAATAGAGTAGGTGATTTCTTACGTGCAGAGGCAGAACCAGAATATGCAACTGGTGTTACAGACGGAGAAATTGATACAGATGTTGGAGAAAATGCGGCTTCTGCGATACCGGGTATGCCTCAGACAAAAGCAGATAAGGATGCTGATTTATATACTCAAGCAAAAGAATATGTTTTGAGGGATAAAAAACCCACAATTTCATACATACAGCGCCGCTTGGGGGTTGGTTATAATAAAGCGGCTGGATTTATGGAACGTATGGAACAAGAAGGAATCGTTAGTCCGCCAGACGCAAATAATAAACGACATATATTATAGGAAAACCGCCATAGGGCGGTTTTTTATTTTTTATGGTTTTAATTCTTTTTCATTGGCTGTTTTTATGATATAATTTTACAAAAAGGAGAATTGTATAATGAAAAAGCATTTATCTTTATTTACTGCGTTGGCGGTATTGTTTACAATGACGCCAGCGATATCTGCGACTAATTCTGGGACTCGGGCTGCCTCTAGTGCCGATTTAACCAGCGCACCAGCTGTACGTGAACGGACACAAGTAAAT
>CALXQT010000049.1 GCA_944390835.1 uncultured Alphaproteobacteria bacterium
TGAGAACTTACACATACGCTATTGCCGTAACTTGTTCGCATCAGTACGCATTCTATTTGTTCTTTATCGTGTAATTCAAGCAAGAATTTTGTTGTCTGACCGTCAGAAGATTCAAGTTTTTTTACTATCTTTACCGGCAGAGTTTGAGCATTCGTATCTAAATCTTTGCGTAATTTTTCAGGCAAGTTTTTCATAGAATTGAAATCGGGCGCACCGCGCAATAACCATTCGCGAATTTGCTTTGCACGAAATTTTGGTTGCCCTTGCTTTTCCAAGAATTCAACCAGTTCGCTATCGGTAAAGTTAAAAAGAACGGGTTTCATAATTTGTATCTATCGTCGTTTATTACAATAACGGCTTTGCGTCGTAATTGTTTTAGTTGCTGATCAGCGATGAACATTGCTTGTTTGTACATAGCGTTTTGTTTGATTATATCGTCTAATTTACCATACTCGTCCGTTTTCTTGGAATTGCATACCAATAAAACGGATTTATCAACTACGGGCGACCAAGTTAATTTGGGCAATGTCGCAACGCGTTCGCGAATATCTTCCGATAATTCATATTGCAGTGCTGTAAATTTCTGCGGTGCTCCACCAAGTTCTTCTGCCATTTCCATGGCATCATCGCAACTTTTGGGTTTAGTAAGTTTTGTGGCAACATCTGCTGGAATATCAATTAGTCTTATTAACGTCATTTCAATCGGAAGCCCATGTTGACGTGCTAATTCATTTTTTTCTGCGATTATTTCTTCGTTTGATACTTCTATGGTAGGGAGAATCGTTCTGGCAACAATTATTTGCCATGCTATCTCGGCTTTTAATGCAGATAGTGCCATTGCCCGTTCGGATGCAGATAATTCACCAAGATTCATTTTTTTTAGTTCTTTTTTTACATCGTCATCATCTGGAACAGCGTTAAAATTTGAAGCATAAGATATTTTTACATTATCATCGATAATATTTTGTAATGCCTGTCTTCTATTATCTGTGGATGTCTGTCCTTGTTTATTCATTAATGTCGTACGTGCTGTTATATCTGTATCTGTAATTGGTACCCCGTTTACACTTGCAACAATACTGGCGCCTAGTGCAGATACGCTAAGAACGCAAGAAATTATAGCAAAAGCAATTTTTTTCATTTCTCTTTCCTTTTTTAATATCTTTGACCGTCAATGCTCATTCCGAATCTAAATTGGAATGTTGTTGTCCCGACATAATCTTCTTTTATAGCATTATCATGACGATACTCAATAGACAAGTAATAACACGGGTGGGTATAAAATAAACCGCCACTATGTCTTTGAAACTGTCCATAAGTCATGTTATATATTGAATTAAATCTTAAAGCCCATCTATCCATTATTTGTATGCCAAAACCTGCCGTTATTTCGTTAATACTTTCTGCTTCTGTATACGCATCTATAAACTGCTGAGACCATATGTGACCGACGTTTATATAATTGCGCGAGTTCCCAATTACACCAGTCGTTTCCACGTGACGTAATGACAAATCTGTCTGTGATAATCTGAATCTGCTGTTAAGATCAATCCATTTCATGTTATTATATTCTATTCTTCCTACATAGTCTGATGCACCGTTATGAAAGCCACTGTTAGGATCGGTTGTTTCTCTTTCTTTGAAGTCATAAGATTGACCAAGAAATAACTCAAAATTTTTTCCGTTTTTATTAAATGCCACCCATCTAACACCATAATCAGCGTAAGTGCCGTTTTCCCATAAGTCTAAACCTGCAAAACGGTTATCAGAAAATAATGTTGTGTCAGATAAAAAAGCCCCCGCAGAATCGTTGTTTAACATAAATTGGTCTTCGTCTGTATGTCGCATAACAGTTATTCGTGCCTTTGGTTCTATGACCTGTGTCCATGTATCAGAAGGCTTGAATAAAGGCAATCCCCATTCCAAATAACCGCTAGGTAGAAAACGGTTTTTTAGTCCAGAAAAAGCCTGATGATCAATCATCTCTGTATTATCAAAATTATATAAATCATAACGAGCAGAAATGCTGGCAGTAATCCTATTGCCACCCCATATTGTCCATGGAGATGTTATACGGGCATCGCCTATTATACGTTGAGACGAGGTTGTTTCCCCAGATATACCCAGAATATCAGTGCTTAACGTAGCATAGGTTTCTTTATATATCGGTGCGGTCTGATATACCCCGCGGATATTAGGTAAAATATTACCGGATGGAGCAGAATAATTTCCATAGGTACTTCTTAATTCTTGAAAAATATGAGCATCTGCAACAACATAACTTGATTGTCCGAAAATTTCCAAAGTTGCACCAGAGTCCAAATACGGTTGATCACCATAAAAACCATATTTTTGTAAAAATGTTTTATCTGATGCCCTTTCTAAAAAAACAGTCGCACGAGCATATTCACCGAGTTCGATTACGTCGTTATTAAAAATATACCACCTATTTTCTCCGGCTTTGTTATGCGTAAATGCACCATGCGTTCTGTATTCTGAATGAGACATATTTAATCTATGTTCTAATTGAAATAAAGGGTTCTCTTTCGTGATATACGAAGTGGTAAGTGTCATATCATGTGTATCAGAGATAGCGATATACAAAGGTATATTTATCTGCGTTCCCATATTATTGGTAGATTCAAAATCAGGAGTTAAAAAGCCGGTTTTATGCTTTACGCTTGGATCTGGCATTTCAAATAAAGGCAACCAAAAAATAGGTATGTCGTACGCCCATAATACAGGGTTATAGAAACGTAGCATTTTGTCATTCATGTCATGAACTATTTTTTGCGTAGATATTTTCCATGCGTCTCCGTATGCGTCGCAGTCATCGCAAGCCGTGAATGTTGCATTCAAAGCAATTGTTTCGTCCTCCTCGCGAATAATGTTATCTGATTCTATATACACATGACTACCTAACCAGAGTTTTATATCATCGCCGGTAAGACTGGAACCATCTTTTGAAAGGTACGAGTCTGTTAAAGTCATACGCTGACCTGTTGAATTTACAATTTCTGTATCGCCTGATGTTTTTATAGTTTCTGTTTTCAAATCGTATTCTATTTTGTCAGCGGTTATAGTTTTCGGCGTATCTACGTCAATAGATAACGCGTATGCGGGGCATGCAAGCAAGAATAATATAAATATAAAAAATAGACTTATTTTCTTCATTTTTTAAATAGTATAAATAAAGTTCCTGCCAATGCAATAAACAAAGTCAAAGTTAATAAACCAAATTCTGTTAAACTGCCGATCATATTAGATACTGACATAAATAACGACATCGTTACTGCCATCGCCCCTACCGCAAGTGCAGGTGCCATGCTGGCTCGTCTACGCAATAAAGATGTTCGTAATAATATTACTGTGCATAATGCAACTAATATAATATTCATCAATGGTCCCAGAAAACGACTGCATAATTCTGCTAATACCATTTTGTGTTGTTTTTCAGAAGGTGAGTCTAATATTTCTTTTATTAATGACTTTGTAGATATTCTACGTACTTTAAATGCGGATTCGCCTTCTTTTTCTGCTACGTTTAAATCCATGTCAAAACTGTCAAATGTTCCCGTTGTCATAGTATCGCCATTCGCTTGCAACGAACCATTCGTCATCACGATAGAAAGCCCCCGAGCCGTTGAAACTAATTTTCCTTTTTCTGCGAAAATTGTAATAGGTGATTTCTTGTCGCGCATATCAGACAGCATGACCTGAGATAAATCGTGTCCAGAAACTTTATCTACGTATACT
>CALXQT010000050.1 GCA_944390835.1 uncultured Alphaproteobacteria bacterium
ACGCGGGCACATCCATCACCGATAAATCTTTCCCGTTTCCGGCGTATGCGGTATTAGCGTTCGTTTCCAAACGTTATTCCCCAGTAATGGGCAGTTTCCCACGCGTTACTCACTCGTGCGCCACTAGTTCCACAGAGCAAGCTCTGCTTCACCCGTTCGACTTGCATGCCTAAGACCTGCCGCCAGCGTTCGTTCTGAGCCAGGATCAAACTCTCAAGTTTTTAAAAACCTGTAGTTAAGTCCCGTGCATATTAAACTAAGCTGACTTTAATCAGTTCGTCTTTACATATATATAATTCGCAAGACAAGTTTTTAACGAGGTTCTACTTATTGTAAACCTACTACCTGTCTAGGATATGCACTTTTGACTTAGTCAAAGTTTGGATAATTCCAAATTCAACTGTCTGCACATCCCTTCTTGAATTGATTCTTGATTTGCATCAAAAATCTTTTTGATGAGCTGCTTTTATTCACAATGTTTGCGTAATTAACGGATTCCCTATTCTTATGGTCGTTCCGTTAACCGCAGAATTTCAGGGGTTGAGAGTGTTTTTGAAATGTTCCCAACTTGAAAGCCCGCATAGTATGGGTCGAAAATTGGAAAAAGTCAAGTGCTTTTTAAAAAATAATTTTTATCTTTTTTCTTAAAAACAGAAAAAACCCAGAAATCCGGCGTTTATCATATATAATATTTTTTTATCTTTTTCGTTTTGCTGGCTTACGAACGATTCGAAAAGGTACATTTTAACGATTCGCATTCATTTAAAGAATACGCAAGGCCACCGATTCGGTGGTCTTGCGTTTATTTATACATCTTTTAAAAACGATACATAAAACCTATCTTGATAATCGGATAAAAATTCAACTTATCCAATTCTTTTTGCGCATCAGCCAATGCATCATGTTTTGCCTGTTCAAATTCAGATATACCTTCTAAATCAACTGGTTCCCAAGCCCCATTTTCCCACTTATACAAATTTTTTGTCGGTAAGTCTAAACCTAATTGTGCTGTTTTGTTTGTAAAAACAACACCGGCATCCATATAAATCTTAAACCCTGCTATAATTCCAAGGTCAAAACCAGCACCCAAATATGGTCCCCTGTAATTCCAATCTGCGCGAGCCGTCCCATGTAATTCATTACCAACGTACTTATAGTCCATACCGTTTAAACTAAAAGCAAACTCCGAATCAGGTAATCCCTCAACTTTACCAGTTAAGTTCGCCGACAATTCCAAATCTCCAAAATAATAACCGCCGCTAATTCTTATTCCGCCCAGGAACCATGTGTTTCCAAAAGGGTAGAAATCTATTAAGGCGGCAAAATGCTGATTCTTTAAAGAACTGTCTTTAATTGTAATTCCGTCACCGATATCAATACCATCGTCACCCATAATGGCATCAATTCCAGAATTTATCATAGATTTCAGTGGCGCCGTAGTTGCAAAATCTGCACGAAAACCAAAACGCTTTAACCAAAACGAATCGAAGTTTTTATTAGCATACCCAACAAAACCATTTAAACCACTAGTCGCAGAAATACCGACACCCAATTGAAGGCCATGCGGAAATCTTATATCCGGGTTTACAGATTTACTTTCTGTCGCAACCGGTTCACTGACAATGGCCTCATCAATTGATTCAGCTGGCAGAACATCTGTATTCTCTGCAAAAGCCGGAAAAACCAACATTGACAATACGATAAAACTTGAAATTTTTTTCATCTTTTCCCCCATTTAAATAAGGTTATATGTCTCTATGTAAATCACTATAGCAAAACAATAAAAAAGCTCTCAATAAAAAAAACGCTTAAATTTGTGTTCAAAAACGGCTTTTTTTGTGATATTATTCAAGATATGAAAAGCAGAATTTTTATTTTATCAACCCTGCTATGTATATGTGGGGTAAATCCTGTCTTTGCGTCCGAATGCGACGGAGACGGTTGCTATTTTATAACAGAAAGCGTAGAGGTTGAAAAACAACCACAAACCACGCAATATTTCTATGCAATGCCAGAACCATTAGTTTCGGCAAAGCTGTTGTCTATAAAACCGGTACCAACAGATACTAGACCGCCTGTATGGGATGGTACTGTTGGCGAATATGGAATACGTGGTTACGACAAAACCGTAGATTGGCGTGATGGGGTGCCTATCTGGGATGATTCTGTTTCTAACTATAAACAAAAAGATTACACTGATTGGTTTTTGCAACCATTGCCTGAGTTATATATTCGTGAATCAGACGATACCAGTCTGGTTAGCTTGTACGAACAAAACATGGCTGATGCGGCCGCAACACGTGCCCGCGTAGAAGAGTTGCTAAGTCCGAAAAAACCAAGCGAAAATTTATGGACAACAGATTGTACAACTATGCCCGCCCCACGTTCTGAATACGTAGCCCAAGATTTAACAGAATTAGTAACTGTTACTTTTGGACGTGGTGATGGCTGCCCATTTGAAACAGAAACAGAATGCGAAATATGGCGCAGGAAACCAATTGTTCGTGAAACAGTATCGCCACGCAGTCCAAAAATTCGCGCAGAAAAAATGGACGAATTTATTGAAGCCGCACGTTGTAACGAAAACATTACAGCAAACAATCCTTTAGCGGCTCCGTTATTAGAACGCTACAAAATGCTGATGGGTTCTGCAAACGCATGCTGTACAGATGGCATGGCATATTCTCTAAAACAAGCTGGGGCATCTGATGGTTTAGTATACAAATTTCTGTCAGACGACGCCAACTTTTACGGTTTCGGCGCCCGTTGCTTGATGATGACAGATGAAGAGCTGGACACAAAGTATCCAAACACAGCAACTGCAGCCGTTGCAGCAGATGTACGTAATGGATGTTTGTGTCGCGGTCGTCAATGGTTTTATGCAATGTTGGCACCGTTCCAGCAAGCGTATAAAGAGTTCCCAGAATTTGCGAACTATAAATTCAATTATACGTATACAGACGGTCTGCAACGCGAAATAACAGTATCTGTAAATAACGATGTCCAAAACGTGTTAAAACAATTGGCTTTGTGCCCATAAAGCACGGAGAGAGATCGTCCACGGACGAACGGGAAAAGCCAAAAGAACGCTCCGCCTCAACCCCGGGGCGTTTTTCAATGCATAGTAACAAACATAAAAAGCCTTATAAAACGATAAAAACATAAAAGACGAAACAGTTTGTCGTAAAAATGTTTTTCTTGCCACAGGCCAAAAAAAAACACCGCAAACGCGGTGTTCGTTTTAACTAACAATCTGTTTAATTAATATACCGTACCTGTGTATTAGCTCTATTCTGATTTTGTAACAATTCTATATTCTGTGTAATGCACACACGCATCATATTCATGCATGTGGTTATTGAATTTTTATTATTTGTGTTAAATGCCGTCTGACATTCTTTATACGCATTATACAATGGGACAGACATACCGTTTTGTTCTTGAACATCGGGCGTAGTCAAATCGTCCTGTGTCTTATCAAGTTTATCGTACATCTGCAAAGTTTGTAAATCCGTCTTGATTTGTCGCTGTGCGGCGCCGATATCAGAATTATTAATTGCGGACGCTATACGTTCCAGATTACGAGACAAACAATTCATAACGTCTGATGTCAAACCTGCGGTCATACAATTTTCTGCTCCGACCAATCCATTATTTCCACTAACAGAAATACCAGACGAAGAACTTGATGACGATGCACCAGCGGCCTCAAACGACGTGGTCAAAACGGCCTTTTCTAGTTGCGTTTTTAAGCGCTTTACAGTTGCCTCAAGAAACTCATATTGCTTTTCCAACTGCTGCGTCATCACAGTTGTTTTTAATGCGATTATATCCTGCATAGTTTGTCGGGTCGCTTCATCAGTTGGATTTTCCGTTTGCCCTATATTGTAAACGTGCGTACTACATAAAGCTATTTCTGGATTAATTCTAGTATTTTTATCTACACCGCAACCATTACTAGTTGCCGCCAACCCAGCCCCAACAAATCCGACAGACATAGCAACGCCTATCGCGAATGAGCGCATAACAAAATTATTAATAAAATATTTTTTATTTTTTGTCATTTGCATTTTCTGTTTCTGATGTGCTCGTATCTGGTTCACACTTTAGTGTATTGGAGCTAAATTTATAACCTTTCGTAGCACATACACAGTTAGTTCCATCCCAGTATGGCCACACATCCGTACCCAAAGCCATATAACTTGCTTCTTCACATAAACATTTCAACATAGAAAAGTTTTTAATTGTTGAATTCTCCTTATTGCTGTCAAGTTGTTGTGCCTGACACTGTAATCTAGCATATTGAATTCTTTCGTTGTTAGTAGAGACAATTAGCCCACCTATCCCCTCTTTGCTAACATAGGTATTTAACTCGTTATCAGAAACACACACGGAATCTGGCAACTGTTTTAATGAAACCAACTTCTGCAAATCTGCATAACCTGCACTACCTACACCACAAAACTTTATGCCGTCTGGATTGGGTTTGGTGCTACTACTTTTAAAGATACCTGTACCGTACACAGATGGCGCATCTTGTTCTATTATTCTTTGCAAGGTTTCTATATCAATAGAAGCCTGCTTTTTCATATTACTAAACAAAGAAGAGTTTTCTAGTGCTTCTGAAGCACAACCAACACGAACCTGAGCCGCATTATTGCTATCGTAGCCTGACCCTATTTCTGGATATAACCAACTTTTCTGAACATCTTCGTTATTAGTCAACATCTTTGTTAGTTGGCAACCACCATCCGACATTGGGACAACCTGACCGATTTTACAGTTAGCCCCACCGACAACAGAACCCGTTTCATTCGCATTTCTAATAGGCACAGATACCCCATTAATACAATTAGTTGATGTATAGTGCATAACCTGACCAGGTGCACATAAATACTGAGCCCAAACATTACAGGTACCGTTTAGCATCATATAAATATCTGTAATATCTACACCGACAGACTGCGCCAATATCAAAGCATCATACAATTCAGAAAGCACATCATTATAAGGTTCAAAGAAATTCATTGCTTTCTGTTTAAATATTTTTATGCGCTTTGGACCAGTACAGTTATTTCCCGAACTATCACAACCAGCATAAGTATAAACATCGCTTAAAACAGCTTTTAGATCTTTTAAGGCAACCTCAGCGTTTTCAACACTAGTTAAAACCTGACCTGCAATTTGTTCGCGCGCCAGAACATCTGCTGAAACACCACTTGCTGCTGCTAATTGTTGCGCCGTTGATAACCCATCCAGACCCGTAGTAATATTTGTTGACGATGCTGCTGTAGTCTGCGTCGGCATAGCCGCCACAGTTGCGGCACTAGACGCAGCGGCTGCATCTGCGATTGCCTGATTAGTCGTCTGCTGCTGTTGCGCCAAAGCAGATTGAATTTGCGCTGCTGTTGTAGCACTTTGTTGTTGTAACTGTTGTTGCAACTCTACCATTTGTTGTTGCATTTGCGCCATTTGTTGTGCGCTTTGTTGGGCAGAAGCCTGAGCAGCTGCGATTTGTGCATTTGTTGCCTGTTCATTGGCTTTTGCCGTTGTATTCGCAACAATCTGCGCCGCAATCGTTTCTGTTAGTTGTTCTTCATATTGTTTGCAAGCTTCATTAGAAGCTATACATCCAGCAACAATAGGTTTTGTAACATCTAAACTTGTACAACCACCGGTGACACATTTAGGTTGGACACACCGCATTATTAATGCGTTACAACTACTAAAATCTGCTGTTGGTGCAGATGATGAAACATTTGTACGTGGGTTCATATAACTATTCCACGTTGCGTTATTAGTCGAACCAGAATTACCATTAAACGCCGTTAAATTACTTCCGACCGTTGTAGCAACCGGCGCCGCAGCGTATGCATCCGTCCCACACACAATTAGTGCTATTAATAAAATTCTGGATATTCTCTTCATATTCTCTCTTACATGCAATTTTAGCATAAAAATTATAAACTGAAAAGACAAAAATCAACAATCTTAAAACACCCCAACACAAACCACACAATGAATTGACAAAATTATATTTTGGTATAATATATTAAATATGATTATTGAAAAAGGGGTTCTTTTATCTGTTAATGCATCAGATCTGGATACAGATGGGGTTTTACATATTCCTAACTCCGTTTCGCGTATTAAAGAAGACGTTGGTAACAATCTTGAGGGTTTAAAAGAAATATATTTACCAGATTCAATTACCGAACTTACTACACCAGTATTTAATAACAATCCGTTACTGCATACAATTTACTTTGGAAAGGATATAAAAAATATTAACTGTGACCCTTTTAACCATTGCCCCAACCTAAACACGATTCAAATTCCAACAAGTTGGGAAAGCTTAACGCCGTGGGTAGATATTCTATTTGCAAACCTAAAAACCATCATACGATATGATACAAATAATAATCAGCAGAAATACAACGTAAAAAAATATGCTGGTATATATTATTATACATCCGAAAGCCGACAAATTGGATCGGTAACCATATCAAAAATATTCAGACCTAATTTTAGAAAGACTTTAATGCCTACAACACAAAAAGTTCTGTTAACGCTTCACAATAAATCTAAGAATTTCTTTATTTCTACGAATCTATCGTTAGCAATCAGAGAATGTCGTGTATATTTTTTAATTCAAGAATTTGAACGTATAATATGGAAATATAAAGCAACTCATAAAACAGATAAAAATTTTGAAAAATGCGAATCTGTTTTAAGACAGTCCATAAAAAACTACATACACAACCCCGATACCAAACTAACAAAAGAAAATGTGGCTGCTTTTCGAAACCATTTAACGAATTTACCTATTTATATAAAGCACATGCAGAAATTTTTTAAAAAGTATAAAAACACAGAAGATTATTTTGAAGAATTAACAAATATACCTTTTGAAAAGTTATTAATAAAAATATTACCAAATAGCCAACATAATAAAAAACTTAATAAATCTTGTACACGCTGGCTAAAGCGTCATCCTGTAACAATAAATGAAATGCAATCTATTGTAAATGCGGGATACAAAAACCCTGGTGCTTTTCCATATACTTGGTTAAAACAAATTCCTAAAAACAAACGTGGGAAAGCAACGATTAAATTACATGGATTATTTAAAAAAGCGACAACCGTCTTATACAGCCCAGACAATCCAAAGTTAATGCCATATATCAACACAGAAACTTTAAATACTTTGGCAGATAATATTTCAAAAATAATTCATCAGAAAATCGATATAAAATATCTTGATTCTGGCAACTTTTCCAAAACCTATACGTTACAAATACCAGGAGATAAGATATATGTATGGAAAATATATCACTGCGACAGAAATGATGCGATTGTAAACTCTTACCACCATGATACAGAGTTACAAAATTCTTTTCTTGTCGGTGGAAAAAAATATTTTGGCAAAACAAAATTTCGAAATATATCAACAGCAGGAATCAGTAATCAACGTGGCGAAATGTATTTGATTTATCCGTACACGGACATAGAACCAGTTAGACAACGTATTTATTTACCATTTGAAAAGACACGTAAATACTATTTAATTGACAACAACAGAGAAAATTTTTTAGGCAATACAATAATAGATGTTGGTGGGTTACGGATAAATTATGAAACGTGGCAACAACCAAAACACGTATTAAAAATCAGTAACACTATTTTATACCAGTCTTGGAATGACCTACTTTATGTTTTAAACAATTATTCCAGCAGTCAAATTACTGATGCTCTGAACTTTTTGAACGGAAAAACACCTATCAACAGTATCGAGTCTTCAGCGATACAATCAAAAATACGCTTTTTGCGCGAGAGAATGAAAACCAGATAAAAACCCGCCGTTTGGCGGGCTTTTTTATTAATCCATACTTACACTTATGATATCACCATATTGGCCGGCTTCATCAGTGCCGATATAACACTTTATATGCTTACCAACATTATTCATCCATTCCTCATACGCCTCTTTTTCGGCCGCACTTAAGTTAGACGCTTGGATATCACGAGTTGCTTTGTTAACCAAGAACCCACCAGCAGCACCCGTTAATACAGCACCGATAGTAGACCCAATCCATTTTTTATTGCTGCTCTTATCAGAAGAAGTCGTATTATTTTCAAACGCATCTTGCAACAGAGTTAAACTAGATTGCGCAGCGGTTTTCTTACCCGACAAGTCTAAAGAGGTAGAAAGGGTAGCTTTCTTAGCTGTATCTGTTTCTGCGTTAACAGAGGTTTGAGCATTAACCCACTCTGTAACCTTCGAAGAAGCATCTGTCATAAGCTCATCAGCTATTTTTGCCTTTTCCGCTTCTGATTCCAGAACTGGTAAATAAGTATCTGTTATACTTGAAACAGTACCAGCGCTTATATTAGATTTTAT
The DNA here is from genome assembly GCA_944390835.1 of uncultured Alphaproteobacteria bacterium. Lineage (GTDB taxonomy): Bacteria > Pseudomonadota > Alphaproteobacteria > Rs-D84 > Rs-D84 > Enterousia. Next base: position 8,402 of record CALXQT010000050.1, read on the forward strand.
CGCCTTTATATATTTTACAGCCATAGAATCTTGTTTTTCATCATTCTTTAAACCTGTTAGTTTACCAAACACAGAACCATCTTGGATACCGGCACCCAAATATGCACCACCAATTGTACTGCCGACAGTACCTAACAAAGTTGTCCAGAATTCTACTCTTTCCTGATTTTCTTTTTTAGATGCGGTTGCTTCTTCAACAGCAGCGTTAGCTAACGCTTCTAAGTCATCAGCAGGTATCCAACTACCACATGTGAAAGTATCACCAACGGCGAAATATCTTGTCGCCCAATCAGCCCCTTTCATCGCTTGTTGGATGTCCATATCATCAGATTGTAATCTAATCTGAACACCGCAGAAAGATCCGTACAATTCGTTACTTGGGTTAAAGTCATTACGTTCCAGTCCCTCTATGCTATAATCATCAGGCACTTTTTTGCTCTTTAACTTAACCCACATAAACGTACCACCTGTATCATTAGAAGCCATGATACCACCGTTGTTTGCAGCCAAGCACATATTTTGTTCTTCCGTCAATTTCTTGTTATATATTGCCTGCGCTTCTTTCTCTAGATCATATACCAATTCACGGAACAACGTAGATGCTGCTTCATTCTGGATATATGAAGAATAAGAAATATATATTGGTGTATCATAAATTCTTCCGCTGGCGTCTACAGAGTTACATACACCTTGGGTACCATCGGATGCAGTACATAGTAGGTTACCCGTAGAATCCGTTGCTTGAACCCCATCCTGGCCAACTACGTTTGTAGCCCCACCGGCATCAATCCAGCCTTCACGAACATTCGTTGCTGCCCCCCAAGAAGATGCACTATTAGAAGAATCAGCGATTTTTAACTTATTTTGTTCTATAGACAGGTGTTCCTGACATACAGACGCATTTTTAACTGTATCTAAACATAACCCCAACACAACTGTGTAATCTAATACGCCGCCAACTTTATTCATGCTTTCGTCATATAAATTATTACCTGATTGTGTCAAAGTTGAATAAACATCTGTACGATTACGGTAACAGCTGGCATAATCTGTACCGCACATAGAACGAACACAACTTTTTGCAACGTTTTCACACTGTGTCCGCATTTGAGCTATTGCGGCATCACTATAACTCGTCGCCAAAGATGCGTTTAATGATGCAATTACGCCAATTGGATCACCGCTGCTGCTGCTATACTTTGGGAACAATGTATCAAACGCATTGTTATTAATATATGTATATGTGTAACCACCCGTGTTATCCGGATTTGCTGCAGCATATTTACAATATGGATCTGTATTTACTATATCAGAGCACCCTGTTTTGATTTCTTCATAACTAACAGAATTATTTATTGTTTTATCTGTCGCCCCGAAGACTTGTGAATAGCACGCCGCACCACTGCCACCACCACAAACGCGCATTGCACATGACTTGATAGTATTAGCGCAATTTGATTTAGCTTCTGTATCAAATTGTTCAATCAGCTCAGAAATACGAGCCTTCATAGAAGAGTTCATACGTGACGAATATGCTAAACTAAACACATCTTCTTGATTCATTTCATCGCTTAATTGAGACGAAGATGGCATTGCACCATTGCCCAAGAAAGTCGCATAACAATACTTATTTGAACCAATTGTGTCTAAACAAGAATTCTTTATATAAGCTTGAACGTTGGAACCGGTATTAGTATCAACCGACATAATCTCTGTTGCTACTTCCGTCTCCGTGCCACTATTAATAGCATCAACCAAATCGATTGTACTCAATGTTGATTCTTCATAGCATTTGTACGGGTTTGTTGCACAAGCGTTTAAAATACATTGATCAACAACTTTATAGCATGTTGATACAGCATTAACTGCTGCTAATGCGGCCCCTTCACTAATCATTACGCCAATGCGACTGGTTGCAGAAGGACTGCTTGTTGTGTTGGCGGAACCAAACAATTCTATCTTACCTTCACTTTGGCAACGAGCCAATGTAGAATCACAATACACCATTTGCTTTCTGAATTCTGTATTTGTCGTACACAATTCAAAATCAGTTCCACAAACATTTTCACGTTGTAAACACGTTGTATAGCGACGCACGCAATCACTTGTATTATACATATTAGAAATCGCAGCACCTGTGATTAATTGTCCCAAAACACTGCCATCTGTTGGATATGTATAATCTGTAATTTCGCCATACGAGTTCTTTGATGCAACCGAAGATAGAGCCGTAGTCGAAGATGTTCCAAACAAGGCATTTACCCCTGACGAAGAACATTGAGCCAACGTACTTAAACATTGAGGCATTTTACCGTGAAACAAAACTTTGGTCGTGCATTCTTCAAAATTAGCACCGCAAACATCAGTTCCCTTTAAACAAGCCGTATAAGCATCGATACATTCCGCATTATCTAACAAACTTGACGTAGAACCAGAAGACGACACATAGCTATTAAGATAGGCCGTCATTGTCGGCAGTCTTGATGACGCAGCACCCGTAACACTAGGCCGCGCAGTTAAAGCAACTGCCGCAGGAATAACGCCACAGACAGCCAGAAAACCAATCGATTTTTTCAGAAAGTTCATTCGACTCACTCCATACTTATTGTATTAAGTATAACATAAAAACAAAATCAGACAAAGAAAAAATGCACGAAATATTAAAGATTTGATAAAAAAACATGGGGGGTTATCCCCCATATAGTTTTTATCCTATTTCATCCAATATTTCTTTTAATTCCGACATATCATCTGGCATATGCGATTTAAAATGCATCTTTTTGCCAGAAACAGGGTGAACGAAGTCCAAAACCTCGGCGTGCAACATTTGACCACTATGAGACTTCAAGAAATTCAATAAATCCAAATTCTTTACACTTGCCAACTTACTCGAAGTCCTTCCATATACAGGATCGCACAACACAGGAAAACCATGTGCAGACAAATGTACACGTATCTGATGGGTACGCCCAGTCAGCAAAGTACATCTAAAAAGCGATACCCCAGCCCTAGTCCAAACATCGGAAACAGTTACTTGAGTATGGGCCTCTTTTCCACCTGTCTTTACCATTGTCATCTTTTGACGATTACGAGAAGATCTTGCAATATTTCCGGTAATATCTGCACTATCCCAATTTGGGACCCCCCACACAAAAGCAATATATTTTCGTGTTAGGTCGTGTGTAGAAAAAATTTTTACTAACCCGCGAAACGCCGCATCAGATTTCGCAAAAACCATTACACCACTAGTATCTTTATCTAATCTATGTACTACCCCTGGACGCGTTTCACCACCAAGCAATGAAAGATTAGTATGCGCAAGTACATTTTGTACCAACGTCCCTGTCGCATTACCCGCTGATGGATACATAACCACTCCGCGCGGTTTATTTATAACAATTATATCGTCATCTTCATATAAGATGTCTAAATCAAAATCAGAAGAAACGTTTTCCGACGCAATATTTGTCTTCTTTTCTGGTATTACTACTGAAATCTTATCGCCCAAATGCAAACGAGCAGACATTTTTGTCGACGTGCCATTTAAAGAAATATTAAATTTTTGGATTTCACTTCGCGAAAACTCTGATAATTGTCCAGTCAAGAATTTATCTAACCTTGTGCCAACATCCGTTTCACAAACAACAAAATCACGAATATTTTGCATTTATCACCTATTTATATTCAGACCAATCTGGACCTTTATCACAATTTCCTAAATCAATTGTTAATTCTCTACCATCGCTTTTAACAGGACAAATTAATATACCAGTACTTTCCGCCTGATCAGCTTCTCGCGTAGCGTTACGCCATGTAAATTTAATTTCTTCTGGGGCATACAAACACGCAATTCTTAATTCTCCTTCATGCTTATTATTTGGTCCAAGCCAAATGCGTACCCCTTCACCCAATCCATAACACGGGAAACCATCTAAATAATATAATACCAAACCACGACCTATCAAACTTGAAGAAGACACAAATTTACCTTTGTATTCATGATAACGTAATCCTGTTAACCCTTCCCAATCTGTACTAGTAGAAAAAATACTAATTCTTGGTTGAGAAACAGGCTTGTCTTCAGACAAAGGGGGATTTTTTGATTCCTCTGCGAAAGCCCCCCAAAAAATACTTATTGCCGCAATTATAGAAAATATGAATTTTTTCATTTTATTTCCCCTGTTCTTCCAGTTCAACTGCGATCTTTTCAACATTTGCTATTGGTACAGATAATTTATGCGAAAATTTAACTTCATTACCGGCGTCCAATAATGTCGCAGAAGGCATAAAACGCTGACGCGCTATTATATTGCCGTCCGCGTCATAAGACACCACCACTAATCCGGGCACACCATATATTTGTTCAGAGCGGTTTACAACACGCCCAGATACAACAAATCTTGTTACCCCAACCTCATCCGTATCTGTCGTTACCTCTGATATTTCTGCAACAATTGGGTTTTCACGAATTTCTTTAACCCTGTTTTGATATAAAACCGCGACAGAGAAAACTATTGCAGCCAACAAGGCACATAAAGCCGCAATAAACACTAATATCGGATTCCTGCGCTGCGGTCGCTGAACAGTCCAAGTGTTACCGCACACCGCACATTTAACTGGTCCATTTGGAACAACATCCAAAGAATATTCTGTTTTACAAAAATTACATACTGTCTTCATAAGATAATTTATACCACATTTTATTCTAAATTCAACTGACGATATTTTGCTCTGACTGTATTCTGAATTTCCCCTATTGCATTCATATAATCCGATGCCGTAGCATTTTTATTTGACGCAACTGTACTAAATATACGCCACGTATCTGTATTTTTATTATCTTCTTCATACACAGCCATTTCTGCCATACGAGATAAATCTTGCAAAGATATATCCATAAAATTAGCCGTTGAATACGCAACATCCCAATAATAATCAGAATTTTTAGAGTCTTCTATTCTATCATATACCCTTAATCTTGGCGTAATCGATCCAGCAAAACCGACTGTAACAAACATAGCATCTATCGTTCCAGAAGTCATATCTAATGATTTATTTATGTTCAACACAGACGGCCCATCATCTGAAGATATTGACAGTCCACCAAGTGTCATATTAGAAACCCATAAATCTCCTGTTGTAAAACTGGTAAACTTCCCAGTATCCGCCATAGAGAACATTTTACCAACTTCCATTGTTCTAGAATCTGATGACAAGGTACCAGAAACGGTCGTATTTTTTACTTCTAATATTTTATCCAAAGTCGTTCTGTTTTGAAAAATTACATCTGTTGCCGCAGCCACCCCTAATGTCATTGTTTCAGCGAATTCGGCAGACGACGCGTTAAAAAACGCAGTATTAGTTATGTCATGCCCACCTAGATTCAATCCTGATAACATTGTTGCATCAGATGCATTGTCTGTAGGTACACGATATAAATATAATGCATTATCACGGTTTACCGCTGTTGTTTCAACTAACCCACCAGAAACATTTAAACCCAAATCTACAGTATCGGTACGCCATGCACCAAAACTGCCGTATGCACGATTACCTTCTATAAAGCCCATAGAATCACCACCCATAGCAACAATTTCGCGCGTACGCATTGGTGTTATCTCATCAGAAGAGAAAACGATTATCCCTTGTAACGTCGCACGTCCATCAATATCGTTAGACTTTAAAATTCGTAATTGATATTTCCCAGACGTATCAGAGGCCAAATCAGGGCTTAATCCATATTCTTCTAAATCCGATAAATTTACACGCACGATATTACGCCCAACCGTATTTATTAATTCTTCTCGATGGTTGACAATATAGCGCTCTAAAACAGATTGAACGCTTTCCATCTGTTCTGTTATTGCGGCGTTTTCTGTACGCAAAGCCACGCTTTGCTGATATCGAAAAATAAACGGCATAATGATCGCAGCCAAAGCAACTGTCATTAATAACTCAACCAGCATAGAACCACGTTGATGCTCTTTTTTATCTGCAAAAGATCTATTCATCCCTAACATTATTGAACGTCCCTTGGCATTGCATATTCCCAATCTGATGACATTATAGTATCAAATTCTTTCGCATTTGGCATTGCCGGCACAGATGCTCTAGATAAATATAATTCAGAAAATCTTGGAGGTGTTAAAGAAGGAAATGTCCACCGTCCTATTTCTAGCGGAGCCGTAGTAGACATCAATAATTCACCAGATATTGTCAGGCCAAAATCTTCATAGAACACAATTTCTTCAGCGGAAACATACGATGTCATAACCGTATGAGCAATAATACCAGTAAAACCACTTATTGTACGCGAAGAGTCAGATTTTAATGTTAATCTATTACCAACATTTACTGAGTTAGCAACTGTTGCACGATCTGTTATGATTCGTCCAGACGTTGTATATTTATTCCCGTTCAAGCTTTCTGCATAAATATTTCTGAATCCAGATACGTCACCAGTAACACGAATAGAATCAAAGAAACTGTTCTGACCATCTAAATTAGCACCGTTCGAGAAATATAAAGTATTAGCAATCATATTACTGGTTTCAACAAATTGACTTGATACATTATTTATTTTTGCAGACTTTGCATTTATTGTACCAGCATCATAAATACGATTATAATTCATATTTAAATCTCGCAACATCATATTCAAATTTTCGTCACCAGTTTCGGTACGATGCAAATAGCGAGTTTTATCTTCACCCTCCAAATTTCTTGATATTCTATATATTAAATTCCCCGGTTTAAAATCTGGTGCCGCAACAGCCCAAGTTCGTCCATATGCTATGCCATCATATCCCACAACTGCAGCATCCGAACCTATATGACCTGCAATTTTAGATGTACGTAAATCAGATTTTTCCAAATCAAATGCTAAATATACATCCGTGATAGTTGCACCGTTAACCGCATATTTATCAATAAAACCTGCCACAGGATCCGTAGAAATTCCATCTAGCTCTTCATCCGATAGTTTTATCTGTACTGTACTTGGCCAATCATTTTGGTTCAGTCGAACGAAATTTAATACTTTATCTCGCAGTTCTATAATTTTGTTGGCCTCAGCAATATCTCGTAACGTATCATTAGTGTCAGCAATCTGGCTATATAGCAACGGTGTCGCCATAGCAACAATCGCCATAGCCAACAAGACTTCTAGCACACTTGCACCACGTTGATTATTAAAAGATCCTGTTTTACATACAGTCACTGCGCCCTTCCAATAAACATTGTTTTATATTAATTCTTTGCTCTAACCGTTGCCAAAAATAATATTGGCATATTATGTACTGCGCTAAAGACTTTGCGTTATAACGTCCCTCAAGTTTAGATACAATATCACGACAAGTCTGTTTCTTATCATCATCAGCATTTGGCTTACTAATTATTGAAAACGCATCATTACTAATCGTATCCAATAAAACATCCGGTAATATCGAAGTTCCAGCAGGACGAATATCCAAAACAACTGCTCCTGTTTCCCCCTGATTTAATGCATCTGATGTTTGATCTCGCATAGTTATATTAGATACTATTAACGTGTTTGCTTCTAACCCGCTACGCGAAGCATATTCCAAATCATCTGGATCTATATACACGTCCTGCCCACGTGAGGCATCTATATAAGAATTAATATCCAAACGTTCCACGCTAAAGTTTATATTTTCACTGACAACGTCACCGCTAACATTCCAGTTTAACGGACCGTTAAAACTTGTTCTACCAGCAGTCATCGCGAAATCGTACACAGATGCGGTATTAGACGTAAAATTACCTGTATCTCCGAACATAGATACTGTACGAGTTGAGATATTATTAACATATAAAGATCCTCGCGTTAACGACAAAGAAGATTCACCAGAAGAACTTTGAAATATGGCTCGATCTGCCATCATAACATCAATTGTATTACGAACCTTACGTCCGTCTTCGACCCCGTATATCGAAAGAGTATTAAATTGCCCGCTATCAAATTCACCACGGCGCGCAAATATTTCCCCACCATTATTAAAAGAGAAACCGCCCATATCCAAATTCGTTAAAAAAGCACTATTGTCCAAATCCTTTTCGTCTCTTCTCACGACATCGGAATAAACACTATCCAACGCCAAACCAACTGTAATCACATCGCCAGAAACGGCCGCATAAAAACCGATACGTCGAGCCAATTCAGCTAATTCCACCTCGGATAAATCACCACCATCTAATTGTAAATAAGCGGTAACAGCAAGTGGCGTTTTATTTATTACCAATGAAATATTTTGCCCAAGCGCAGTACGAGGAATAAAACCCAACGGCAGACCATAAGATTCTAATAAATCAGAAAAAGTATCACCAGACACAACGGTTGTATTATACGGCAAATCATTTGCATGCTCACGAACGAAAATTCGTGCCGCCGTTTGAGCAACCTCTACTTTTTGTGTAGAGGCATACATTTGCGCGTCAATATCCCTAGCTGCCAGGCGCCTTGCAAAAAAAGGTATAAACGAGAATATCAAGGCCAGCGCAAGTAACGCCTGTAATAAAAAGTTTCCTTTTTCTTGCCGCAATTTCAGCATCCCTCCTACAACGCTGATATTAGCAATTGAAAAAAAATATTGCAATCGCTTTTAAGATTCACTATTATTTAATACGTTGATAAACGATAGTGATAAAACACTATTAAATATTTTTCCTGAAACAAAAAAAACGAATATGCAAAACAAAAAAAATCAATCATCTGTCGGGCTGATGATACAGCGCTGTCACAAGTGGCGTCAAAAAAGAAAACAATACATGGATCAAGCTCGCCAGACCGCTGATGAAATTGAACGCGAACGTTTAATGCAGGCAGCAGAACATTATGGTCGTATAGTGAACGCAGAACAGGGTAAAATTGATTCTACACGTGACCCAAAGGACAAAACAGGTATTCCAGAGGAAAGCACAGAACCAGTTGATACAATAGATGCACCAGACGACGATGATGTAAGTTTTCCTGATTTCATCACTGGTGAAAATAAAATTTAACATACTAAGTTCGCACTTTACTTCTTGAATTTTTACTATGTTTTGCTATGCTTGCCCCAAAGGAAGTTTAAGCAATGGATAGTAATTACACAGTTTTAGCGCGCAAATATCGTAGTCAAGATTTTAAATCTTTGATTGGTCAGGACGTATTGGTCAAAACTTTGACTACGGCTATTAACACTGGGCGCATTGCGCATGCGTATATTTTTACTGGAATTCGTGGTACCGGCAAGACTAGTACAGCCCGTATTTTAGCCAAGGCTTTAAATTGTCAGGCTTATGATGGTCCAACCGCGTCCCCATGTGGAAAATGCGAAAATTGTCGCGCTATCGCAGCAGGGCAACATATAGATGTTCTTGAAATTGATGCGGCGTCACATACGGGTGTAGACAATATGCGCGATATTTTAGATGCATCGCAATATCGTCCAACCAATGGTCGTTACAAGGTATACATTATCGACGAAGTTCATATGCTTTCAACCAGCGCATTTAATGCATTGCTAAAAACACTAGAAGAACCACCGGCACATGTAATATTTATTCTGGCAACGACAGAGATACGAAAAGTACCTGTAACAATTTTATCTCGCTGTCAGCGCTTTGACTTGGTTCGTGTACCGGTTGAAACTTTGAAGCAACATTTTGCATGGATTGCAGATCAAGAAAAAATAGAATTAAGCGACGCAGCCAATGAACTATTGGCTCGTGCAGCTGACGGTTCTGTGCGTGACGGCCTTTCATTATTGGACCAAGCAATTGCACAAACAGGTGGACACGTTGATGAACAGGCTGTACTAGATATGTTAAAGCGCGCAGATAGGGGTGTAGTAGTAAGTTTTATGGAAACTTTATTATCCGGTGATACATCCGCTGCACTATCTAAGGCAGATGAAATTTATACCAATGGCGCGGATCTTGCGATGTTATTAAACGATATGATGGAATGGACGCATTGGGCAACACGCATGCATCCTGCAATTCACGCAGGGGAAGTCACGAATTCTCCGTATACCGCAGATCAACGTGAACAAATAAAACAAATAGATTCTCGTGTTTCTTTAAATACTTTATCTAGAATATGGCAAGTTATGGTTGCAGCAGTACCAGAAATGCAAGCGTCAGGAAACCAGAAACAATGTTTTGATATGCTAATAATTAGATTAATGCATATTGCTGATATGCCATCTATAACAGAAATAATAAAAAACCAAAACTCTTCTCAGTCACAGCAACCCAAAACGGTGCCACAACAATCAAACCCAGTAAAAGCCAAAACAAATGATAAAATACACATTAATACAGCAAATGATTTAGCAAATGCGCTGCAAGAATCAAAAGAAATATTATTGTATTCATATTATACAAGTAATATAGAAGTTGTAGAAATTGTTAACAATGTGATTAAATATTTTGATAGACGTGGCGATGCTGATTTCGCTCACAAAATGTCAACATGGTTAAACGAAAAGACCGGACAGATATGGACACTAGAACGAATACAAGAATCACAGAATACACATACTATAACAGAACAAAAGAAAGAGGAACTAGAATCAGATCCGATGGTTGCTAGTGCAATGGACTTATTTTCTGACGCAGAAATAGTCGGTATAAAATAAATGGGGGCAAACATGAATCAAGAACGCGGTGCTTCAATAATAGAAATAATTGGCGTATTAGCAATTGCTGGAATAATGAGTGCGGCTGCGATTAGTATGTACAACGTAATCAGAAATAATCAGGCAAGAAAGATTGCATCTGTTGAATTAGAACAAATCGCAAAAAACACTGAATTATTAATAGGTATGCGCGGTGACTATACAGGTTTGTCTGTAGATTACTTGGTATCAGCTGGTGCACTAAATAACACAAACGCTCCAATTGGGGGGAACGACTGGTCTGTTTCTTCAATAAATGACGGTACAGGATACTCAATAAATTTGACTAATTTAAGCGAAAGCGAATGTCAATATTTTGTTGCCACTCCGGCCAAATGGGCAACCAGCATAAAGGTAAACGGTGTAGATACCCAGACTGGTCAAAACTGTTTTTCAACGAAAACAAACAAAATTTCTTTTATAATAGAGCAACCGAAATAAATGAAATTATATAAATATGTTATTTTCGTAATATTATTAATAACATCTGCCTGTGCACAATATCACAGTCCGGATAGATCTATGTGGTCACAGTATTTACGCGGTGCCAGTTTTACTGACATGACAGAAACAGCCAGAATTGCTAAACGTCCTGTATTTCTTGGTGCTGGTGGAACGCTTATAAGCTCAATAGAAATGCCGACACAAATGGATTATGGTGATAAAGTTCAGAACGATACAGCAGTAAGTATAAATTATATGTCAAATTTAGAATATGAGCTATATGATGCCTTGCGTAAACCAGGTATCTCTGTTCAACGTGCCGGAACAGATGTTGTTGTAATTTTAGTTCGTGATGCGATTATGGAATTAAACGTAGGTGATATATCTGCAGACGGTGCTGATACTCTTAAAATAATTGCAAAAATATTAAAAAAATACCCAGCCACTTTTATAGAAATTGCTGGATACACAGATGCAATGGCGACACAGCAAGCCCAAGCACTGTCATTGGATATGGCACAACGCGTAGGTGTATTTTTTGCCCAAAACGACATATCAACCGCCCGTATGTTTATTGTAGGTCGCGGTGCAACCAGACCTATTGCAGCCCAAGACGACCTGGGTCGATTAACTAATCGCCGAATTGAACTACGTATGGTTCCAGCACGATAAAAGTATTTATAAATACTCTAACTTTCAATTTGAAATTCAGAATTTTATTGCTATACTGCCAACATAACATATAAAAAAGGATGGAAATTATGGCAAACAAAACCCAAGCCAATCCGGCTGTAAAAAAATACGTTAAATTCGGTGTTATTGCTGCTGTTGTGATTGTTGTTGCAGCACTAGGTGCATGGGGCATAAGTGCTTTGCGCAACGGTGGCACAACAGTTGAAGAAGCATTAGAAGTTGTAACAACAGATGCTGCAAATGCAGCAGACTTACGCATTGCGGTTGTTCGTATGGACGCAATTCAAACAGACGCTGCCGTATTAAAAGATTTGGCAAAACAGCGCGAGAATTATGAAAACAAATTACGTGATGAACTAGAAAAGAAACAAAAAGAACTGGAAGCAGAGAAAGCAGAAATTGAAAAATCACAAGATGTTTTATCTCGTGATGCTTTGCAACGTAGAATTGCAGATTATCAAAATCGCGTAACAGAATTACAACGTGATTTAACGGAACGTGCGCAGAGTATTGAAATTTCATTCCAAAAGGCTTTAAACGAAATTCAAACGGAACATCTAAACCCAATTATTGAAGGTGTAATTGCAAAGAAAAACTTATCAATGGTAATAGATGGCCGTTTTACTCGTCTTGGTGAAAACGCATTGAACTTGGATATTACAAATGAAGTAATTTCTGCATTGGATAAAAAAATCTCCAAGGTAAAAATGGACACACCACAAGGTTTCTAAAAGATAAACCATAAAATACCGCCGCAGGGCGGTATTTTTATGCTTTAATTTTACTTTCATTTTTAAATTAAACAGGTATAATCGCGATATGTTAAGCAAAATTAAATCTTGGTTTATGCCGGCGGCCACACAAACAACA
>CALXQT010000051.1 GCA_944390835.1 uncultured Alphaproteobacteria bacterium
ATCTGTTCTATCAGCAATATTGGCAACGATTTTTAACAGTGTTTGTTCATTATGAAGCTGGGCATACTTGTCTTTTACAGTTAGTTCCACAGCATTTATATAACGCAGCAAAGCATTATATTTACGGTGCGTTTCCTCGCTATCTTTTCCTTTCTTGGTAACAAAACGTTCTAAAACCTGCTCTATGGTTGGCGAATATTTACGCTTTGCAGATTGTTGCTTGGTCATCTGCCGCATCATTTGAATTAACATTTGCTGTTGCTGACACAACGTTTGTTCCATAACGGCAATTCGTTGTTCTCTCTCGTTTAATTCTATTTCCCGTTGTTTGATTGATTTTGCTTTTGTCATATTTACCTCTTTGTTAAGCAAATACAACCATAACAACCAAAAACATCCAGCATAAATAAAAGAAATATAAAAAGGTGCTTATTTATTGTTTTGTTATTTTCTTCGGGCTTTTCGCATTACGACCTGTCAAAACCGGTTTACCTGTCTTGGATTCAATTTTCTTGCGTGCATCGCCGGCAACACTTGCACCCTCGCGTGCAACACGAATGTTCGCAGATAATCCCCGTGGTTTTTCTTTTTTCGCGATTTCTGTGGTTGTTGCCTCCGCTAGCATGTTCAATACCAGTTCCAGGTTGCTCATATTGTCGCGCAGGTTTTCTTTGTGCAGTCCTTTTAATTTTTTATATTCGCGACTGTTCATGCCAGCCCAACCTTTATAAATCTCATCCGTTAAAATCGCATATCCCAGACCTTTCTTGATACCACCTTTGTCCCATTCGTCAGTCATCAATTTGCGAACTTCGATTGTTTTCAACCGTTGATTTATCCAATCCAACGAATATCCTTTGCGCGCATAAGTTTCCAGCGCACGATTGATCGCCAATTCTGGATCTGCAATTTCATCCAATCTTTCAGAACCAACACGTGCCAACCACAACTTAAATGGTTCTGCTTTCTTACTTGGGATTGATTGAACTAAACGCAATAATTGCTCCGCCGTTGCCGCATCTTGCAGGTAGTATTTACCGTCTGCCGCTTGAAATTTAAGTTGGTCACAATTTGTGACCGACTGGTTACCTTCTTCTTTTAATCTGCCTTTCAACACGTTCCAATAATGCCTAGGGTTAGCACTATCAGTCAAAACAGCGATAACATCCACAACCGAAAAATACCATTGTTCTTGGTCTTCATCCCAAAGTGTCCGGATGTTTTTGTCTTCAAATAATTTTATGCTGGTCGATTGAGTCATTTCTTTTTTCCTTTGCCAAAATTATAACCACCACAGCCCAAAATAGCCAGTAAAAAGAAATAACTGGACAAGTGCCGAAACATTATGCCAAATACGACAACTTTAAAAGGATTGTCTATGAAATATATGCATTTTGACGATATTTGCCCCAACCACCGCACAGATTTTATTATGTTGTATTTTGCCGCATGTCGATCTTTACGCGAACTACAGGCCGCAATTCGCCGAACAAACGGTGGTAAATTGACCTGTCGCCAGGCATGGTTGCTCCGCCGTATACAAAACAAGTTTGTTCAAATGGTCGCCCGCCTTAAAGCCACCCAGTGCAACGAAACGCCGAATATACCCAACGCAAAGTATCCGACAGGCATCGTTATTGACCTAAAAAGTCCCCAAGGAAACGTTTTCCACCTTATGGGGCTGGCTAATCGACTTACTCGGGAACTTGGCCTATCCGCCGAAGAAATCGCCGAATTCAAGCGAGAACAAGCCAGCGCAACAACATACCAAGCACATCTTAACCTTTTACGCAAATGGTTCGGCATTGTGTTTGTTGGTGATTAAAAGCAAAATATATACAAAACATTTCTTGATTTTTAATGTCAGAACCTTACATATAGGTAAATAATAAATTACTATAAAAACAAGGCGATAATCGTGTCTAACACAAAAAAGAATCATTACGTTCCACAGAGTTATTTGAAAGAATTCTTTGATTCAAACGGAGTTATTTATCGTCATGATAAATCTACTATGGAAACAAAATCATTTTCCTCAACGACTACAATCGGATTTGAAAATGATTTATACACTCTGAAAGAAAAAATAACAGAAGCGGACAAGCTATTATTTGAACGCATGTTACCCGTTAAACTTTCTGTTGAAGATAGAAGAATTATAAATTTATTAGTCAATTTTTTAAATGACGATATGGCAGATTTAATAAAAATCAAAACTTCGAATAAAGAGGCAGAAATTTTTATCAACAATCTTAATAAAACCGTATTAAACAACCAATCAAACATATCTAGAACCCAAGAACTTCTCTGCACAATGTACGAAAATTGTTTCTATGTCGCTAGAGATTTGATATTGGCTGCAAACAGCATAGCCCCTCTTTACCCTGTATCTACAGAATTCCATAATCCTAAATATTTTATTTATTTTAATTTGAATTGTTTGGCAATGAACCATTATAAAGAGAAATTACGAAAACAAATTCTGACAAATTCAGAACACAGACTTACCCAACAAGAAATTGATGCTCTCAAATCATTAAATGAACCATGCAAATATAAATATGCGCCATATTATGATTTATTCTTTTATGCGATTTTCCAAATATTCAGAATTCCTGAAATGATAAAAACCACTTTTAGAAAATTAAATGATTCAAATAAATTTTCATTTTTGATGTTGCAATATTCTACCATTATATGGTTAGCAAATTGGCATGCTGATGGTATGAAACCTATTTTACTAAAAAATGCTACACAAATCCCATTTATTACATCTGATAGACCCTCTATAAACTTATATGGGAAGTTGGTTAGTAATGTGCAGGTTGTTGATGGTGCTTTTGAATTATATTTTCCTATTTCTAATAAGTTAGCGATACTATGGTCAGAAAGACCTTGTTACAAAAACATTCCCGAAATATCACTAAATTCTGACGATGAAATTAAACGTTACAATCGTCAAATTTTTGATAATGCTGGCAAATATGTATTTTCTGCTAAAGAAAATGTATTAGATCTAATTTACCCCGTATAATTACTTGAATAAAACGAAATCTACGGCATATAGAACAACGAACCAAAGGAGTTTATTGTGATATATGGTTATATTCGGGTTTCGACCGACAAACAAGACTGTGAAAATCAAAAACTGGGCATTGAATCCAAAGCCAGCGCATTGGGGCTGTGCATTGATAAATACATCGAAGATGCGGGCATATCCGGCACCAAAGAACCGGAACAGCGTGCCCTGGGCGGCATGTTACGCAAATTAAACCCGGGCGATGTCATAATCTGTAGCGAACTTTCGCGTCTGGGGCGAAAAATGTTTATGATTATGCGAATACTGGAACATTGTATGAAAATCGGCGCACGACTTTATACCGTCAAAGACGGCTATGAGT
>CALXQT010000052.1 GCA_944390835.1 uncultured Alphaproteobacteria bacterium
CAGTATCACTGGTAACATTGACCGAAGCCACGCCGGATAAATCAGCCGCCAATGCCGAACCAGATACCGTCGCAAATAATAATGCGAATAAGAAATTCTTAATATCTTTCATTTGTTACAAACTTAAAACTTTGCATTAACGCCAACGCGAACACCCATAGACTTATAGAAAGACTCTATTTCACCACCCATAGAGCAAACCCATCCAGAGCACTCTGTTTCTAAGTTCTTTATATTAATCGCAGTTGGGCTTCCTGTTTCGGGATCCAGCATTGCGCTTTCACTTTCAAATCCAGGACCGTAATCAACCCCATTTATAATACCACCCTGCAAAATATTATTATACCATTCTGTATAATAAGAACCGTTTAAGTAGGTTTTTGCATCAGCGCCACTAACCGAGTAATAATCATATGTTAAACCAATAGACAATGCAACAGAATCTGTTATCGCGGTTGTCCAGTTTGCACCTAAGCCTAGGTGTATTGCCCCAAACATACCTGTGCTATCTTCAACGCTTTTTGGGTGTGCCCAATCAAAACGATACGGTTGATCACCAACAGAATTGTACCCGGGGAACCCTAATTCCACTCGGCCGTTAACTGCATTATTTTGATTTATTGTATAATCCATATCCAATGCAATATATGGACCAGCCCATGTAGTCTCATAAGAATGGCTTACTCCTGGTTGATAATAATAATATGTATTAGCAGTATCTATACGATCTATATTTGAACCAGAAACAGGCTGCATAGGATCTGTTATATCCTCACGCCAAATTATTTGTTGGGTACCATCAGAATAATTAATTATTATTGCTGGATCACACTGTACTTCACCATTAACCTCAAAACAAGCGGCTGTATCCACAGACAAACCGTAATTATTTTCAGTTTCTAATTTATACTTTAAATAACGATACCCAATAGAAGGCGTTATTGAGACATTTCCCCATTTAAAGAAATCTGTTAGACCAAAACCAACGTTAAATCCCAACATGTTACCGCCTTGACTTGTCCCTATGGACATGGCGTGCCCTATTTGATCACCAATTTCACTGTTATTATTTGCATTTATCCACGTAGTAACAAGATATCCACCGTTAGTAATATCATCGTCATACATATAAGATTCTCCCCACTGCATACCGTACTTCAACCCAGCGTCTATTTGCATGGTCGTATTACCAACATCAAAAGAATATCCCCCGGTAACATCTAAGACATTCCACCCTATGTTATCATAACTTAAAATACTACCAGACTGATTCATTTCCATTTGCCACTGAGCAAATTCATGGGTTATACCTGCATCCAACCAAAAACCAGATTTTTTAGCACTTGCAGCAGCAGACTGTGAGGCCGCAGTTGTTTTTTGTGCAGTTGCATTAGTTGCTGTAGTATTATACCTGGACGCATAAGACGGTGAAGAATAATAACTACTCGTCGTATACGGACTGGTATACCCAGTCTGTCTTTGAGCATAAGTTTGAGTAGAATAACTTGTCTGTGGTGTCCGATAAACATTGCCCGTATAATACGTTCCTGCTGCACTGGCGGCAACTGGCATCAACGAAATCAATAAAAAGTATGATATTTTTCTCATAATTAAATGCCCCTCTACATTATTATTAAATATATTGTATCACAAAAAGGTTGAAAATAAAAATGCTTCTTGTAAGAATTGCAAAGAAAATATGCACAAAGTTGCATATAATGCGGATATGGCGAAACTGGTAGACGCGCAGCACTAAGGATGCTGTGGATATTACTTCCTTGGGGGTTCAAGTCCCCCTATCCGCACCAGATTTATAAATATTTTATATATAAAGTTCTTGCCCGACTTTTTAAAAATTTGCTAACATTGAATATATATAAGGATGAAAGGAATCAAACTTCTTTTTATTGGTTGCCTGACATCATTAGCATTCGGCGCATTTAATTACGCTGTTGCTGACGATTCGGCTGACGCTGCACGTGCGGCGACGCGTCGTAATGCCACAACAACAATAACAAGGCAACAGTCTGATTCTGATTCTCAATCTAATACAGCAAACAGTATATCCCGTTATACGAGTTCAACCACCACTGCCGCAAGTGGTGAATCAAGGGATAGGTCTGCTGTTACACCTCGTACAAACGTAGTTTCTCGTGATGCCAGCACTAGAACAACCTCAGACAGTAGTACTCAATCTGTATCCGCCAGAACTATGTCAACAGTACTTCCACGTACGACGACAAGCACAACTAGTTCTACCGTATCGCCATCACGCACGGCAACAACCAGAAATGCATCATCTACTGTATCTAGGACAGGCATTGGAACGGTACGCAATACAACAACCCAAACCACAAATGCGCGCAGTGCCGCGACAACAGTTTCACGGAATACTGGTATCAGTCGCGCGGTTTCAAATACTATAATGACAACCCCAACATCTGGTAATACTTCACGCAGTGCCGCAATTCCTAATACAGCTCGCATTTCAAGGGCAGGAACGCTTACAGCCGAAGAAATCATAGGTCGAGATAGCAGTAAATGTCGTGAGGTATATTACAGCTGCATGGACGAGTTTTGCGCGAACAAAGACAGTCAATTAAAACGTTGTGCCTGTTCATCGCGCGTAAATGAATTTGATTCTATAAAAAATCAATTATCTACTATTGAAGATAAACTATTAGATTTTAACCAACGCTTATTAACCGTTAACATGGATAAAGAAGATGCCGAGGCGATATTTCAGGCAACCGAAGGAGAATTAGCGTTTCAAAAAGAAGACTCTTCCGAATCAAAAAAATTACTAGATGAAATTTCATCTAAACTAAACACAACTTTTGATACTAGCACATTTGACACTAATCTGGCGCCTATATCTTTATCTTTAAACGCAGAGGCCGCCTTTGACAGCGTTGATTCTCTAGCTGGTGCATCAACTACAACTAAAACAGGGACTGCTTTATATAGTGCTGCATTACCTATTTGCCGCGAAATGGCGTTAGAAGTTTGTACACAGGACGAATTAGATATCATAGAAAGCGGATATCAAATGGCAATTGAACAAGATTGCAATACCGTGGCAAAGACATATCAGTCTCAACAAGATTTAGCGCGAGAAAAAATTCGTGAAGGTAGTGCCCTATTAGATATGTCCCGTTTAGATATTTACCAGCAGCGTAATTCTGATGACATATTAACGTGTAAGAAAAAAATGTTAGACATGTTAACTAACACTTCTGTATGCGGCACAGATTTACAAAAATGCTTAGACATAAGCGGTCAATATATAGACCCGTCTTCTGGCGAGGCAATTTTGACGTCTAACTTGGTTAATCTTAGTACTTTAATAACCAGACCAGAAGCAAATCAAACATGGACTACAGCACCTGGGAACGAAAAGTTCGTCAATTATTTAAATTCTAAAAAAATGTTTTTAGAATCAGCAACAGAAAGTTGTCAGGACATTGCTGATTATGTTTGGGATTTATTTATAGAAGATGCATTAGCTCAAATTAAGCTGGCCCAAGAAAATAAATTAGAAGAAGTCAGACAAAGTTGTACCACATTAACAACTCAATGCTTAACAGAGGCGGCTGAATCACTAGAGGATTTTGATGCTCGTGCATTATCTATTTTTGGTGTTGAAGCGGATAAAACAGTAAAACAAATGTGTGCCGAAGTTCAAACTGCGTGTACTGCTTTACTTGACACAACAGACGGTGGTAAAGATTGGACAACTGGTATAACAGATATCGCCACAGAAAAAACATATGAAACCATTTTACAAACTTGCCGTGAGGTTGGTCGCGCATGCATAATTCAATCTTGTAAATCTATTTCTGGTAATTTCGGACTATGTGAAAACATACAAACGTCTGTTAACAGAAAAGCGATTATTAATCGTACCGCATGTTGGAACGAGGTTTTGGATTGCGTCGCCAGCGCAGGAACAGATTCTATAAACAAAATAACTGAACAACAATCCAACATGCTTGACGAGTTAAATAAGTCATTCTATACACAGCTATATGGTCCATATACAGTAAGAGACATAACGAATGATGAGCTAAATAGTTCTTTTGAACCCAGTCAATCTTGTATAATTACAAATAACAATAACTGCATATATGATATATGTTCATTAGAATGCGGATTTAATGCCGAAAATTCTACATATAATGCAACTGAATTGACATCAGATAAATGTCAAATTTGTCGTTTAGCGGAAAGAGTTTGGGGTAACTGCGAAGCACATCCTTCATCAAGTTTAAAAGCGGATAATGCTCACAATAAAATTAAGATTCCAGAAGATAGTGCTAACGAAACTTTAATGTCTTGGTTTGCAAAAAATACAAACACCGAAGATGCAGCTGACAGCTGTCGTGACACATCATGTGGTCCGGGCTATCTCGCCTATTGGGATCCAGATGCCCAAGCTTCTGTATGTGTATCAAAGTCAAATATGTCTGATGATGGCAAGTTATGTCCACCAGATACTTATTGGCGCTTCAACGTTAATGGTTACAATAACTGCTGTATATCAAATAACAACACACCTGGTGCACGTGACGCATTTGGTAATTGCTGCCTATTAGGGAAAACTACACCTACAAAAATCAACGGTTTGGATTGGTACACACAAACGGGTTATTACGGTCCAGATGCACCGACAACAGAAATAAAATCATCAACAAACCTGGGAAATGCGACTGGAAAGATACCAAACACAACAAACTATGGCTTATGCATACCAGATAACGCAACATTTATAATGGCATTCCCATCAATAAATGATCCATATTACGGAACAGGTATCGGTTTCTTGTTCTGCGACGGGACCAAATCAGAACAAGTATCTGAAGAAACGCAGGAATTTCCTAATGGAAAAACGGTTAAATGTAACGGAGATTATATTATTGTATTAAAACTGAACAATGGGACTTCAGTTCAATACGTTTCTCCAAATTATACAGAAACAGAAAGCCACGAACCAATTATTAACTTCTCGCAACTACCTATTAACTTTTATAGGCAAGAAGATAACGTTAATACCTGCCGATATGATTATGACACATCATGGAAATGGCAAACTGTAAGTGAGGATACCCCAGAAAGTTGTAGTACACCAAATAATTGGATAATTAACTATAATTAAAAAAAATCTGGTATTAACCAGATTTTTTTATGGTTCATTAAGAAATAAGTAGATTTATATTTTCTATTGCAGAATTTATTAAACTTTGTTCTTCATTTGAAAACTTCCCTAAAACCCAATCGGCTGGGTCTATCGGTAAATTAAAATCACGAGGATGTCCAATTCCTACTCGTATCCGTTTATAATCTGGTCCAACAGCACTATCAATTGATTTTATTCCGTTATGTCCGGCACTACTTCCACCAATTTTTTCCCGCAAAGTACCAATTTTTAAATCCATATCGTCATGAATTACGATCAGATTTTCAATTGGTATTTTATAAAACGCCATCAGTTCACCAACGGCAATGCCACTGTTATTCATAAAAGTCTGAGGTAACGCAAATATTACCTTATGACCATTAATTTTTTCTGAATAAGTCAAAGCATTATGATCTTTAGTCCAAGCGACATCTTCTGGAACGAAATGCCGCACAGCCATAAAACCAACATTATGACGGGTATGTTCATATTTGGTACCTGGATTACCTAATCCAACAATTAAAATTGGTTTATTTTCTTGCATATATTAATCTCTTTTTTTTATTATAATATCACATAAAGGAGAAAAATATGAAATTAAAATATGTTGGTATTTTAACGGTTATTTCTATTCTATTTTCTGGAGCTGGCGCAACAGCAGGAACGCTATTTGATTTGTATGCAGGTGCAACGATTGGTGCCGGCGCTGCTACAATGTTTTTGGATGGATCTGATGAAACACATTCGGCGCAATCGTACGGGGCGGTCATCGGTTTAGACATTCCAGTTTTTCGTTTTGAATTAGAATACAATTATATGAGCCCAGAAGATGCAAACCTACATCTTGGTATGATAAACGCTTATGCGAAATTACCTACACCCGTAATAAAACCATATTTAGGCATCGGAGCCGGCAGTATTTTCGGCGGTAAAGCTGGGGAAATAGATATCGAATCGGTTATGGCTTACCAAGGAATGTTGGGGGCTACATTTGATGTTCCTGTATTACCCATTAAAATTGATGCAGAAGGTCGAGCCTTATATGCACCAAATCTATATGACGTAGAAAACGTAAGTCCAGATTTATTACAATATGAACTCCGCTTAAAGCTACGTTATATTTTCTAAGGGAAAGATATGCTGACACTAATTGATGGTAATTCTATATTATTTCGTGCCTACTATGGTTTACATAGTAGATTAACCCGTTCAGATGGTACACCAACCGGGGCTGTATACGGTTTTTTCAATATGGTATTGCCACTATTAGCGTCAGCGAAGCCGAACGATTCTTTTGTTTGCGTATTTGATGCCTCACGCATATCATTCCGCCAAGATATTTATTCTGCATACAAAGCGAATCGACAAGAAACGCCGGCAGACCTTATCTCTCAATCTTATCTCGTACGAGAGGGCGTTGCGGCTATGGGGATTCCAGTTTTATGTATTCCCGGAGTAGAAGCAGATGACGTAATCGCGACTTTGGCTCAAGAGAATTGCACAGGGCACGACGCCACACGAATAATTACAAGTGACAAAGATTTAATGCAATTGGTCTCGGATTGTGTATTTCTATACGACGGTATGAAAGAACGCGAGATTCGAGAACCTGAAGTTATCGAAAAATTTGGTGTTCGTCCGAACCAAGTCATCGATGTTCAAAGTTTAATGGGTGATTCGTCTGATAACGTTCCGGGCGTTCCTGGCATAGGTCCCAAAAAAGCGTCTGAGTTAATAAACCAATACGGATCATTAGACGGATTATACGAACACATAGACGAAATAAAAAACGAAAGGACTAAAAATCTTTTAAGAGATAATCGAGACAGCGCATACATTTCTAAACGCTTAGTTACATTAAAAACAGACGTTAACTTAACTGGACTAGAAATAAAACCGTTCATTTTCAATACACCTGAAGCACTCAAATTCGTACGCGAGAAATTAGAAAGTAATTCATTATCGGCAAAAATAGAAAAACTATTTCCATTAGAAAAATTTAATATGGGGCCCCACCCCACCCCATTTGAATACGCTGGCTCTGTATGCGAAACTCCAAAAGAAAAAAAAGATTTAACAGATAATTTAATCCCTTCTAATAAATCACTTACTTTTGCAGCTATACAAACTATTGATGAACTAGACAAATTTTTATCTGATGTAAAAGACATTATTGCTATAGACACAGAAACAACCGGACTAAATTATCTGGAAGCAAAACTTGTTGGTATATCTTTGGCAACTAACGATCATCATGGGGTATACATACCGATTCGCCATCAAACAACAAGTTCCGATTTATTTGCAGAAGCAATTATTGCGCCAAATCAAATAGATATAAAAATACTACATGATAAGTTATGGCCAATATTTACAAATAAAAACATAACTAAAATTGGCCACAATTTAAAATACGATTTACACATTATGGCAAACGAAGGTTGGGATATAGACCAGATTTTCCCAATTGACGATACCATGCTTATATCATATGCACTGCATGGAACCTTACATGGTCATGGTCTAGATGAATTAGCACAAAAATATCTTGCGCATACAAATATTTCTTTTGCATCACTGTTTCCGCCTAAAACAAAAGATGCAGACATGCATTTTGATTTACTAGATATTGCGATTGCTGCACCATATGCCGCCGAAGATGCTACAATTTGTATGGCCATTTATAATCTTATGCGGCCGCAATTAAATCAAAATGAAAAACTGCGTCATCTTTATGAAACCTGTGATTTACCATTAATGCCTATTTTATTAAAAATGGAACGTGCTGGAGTTCTTGTAAATAAAACTGGTCTACAACAATTATCTAACATCTTTCATGATCAATTGTCTAGCCTAGAATCAGAAATATGGAAAATGGCTGGGCATGAATTTAATATTGCCAGTCCTAAACAACTTGGAACAATTTTATTTGATGAATTAAATCTGCCCGCAAATAAAAAACGTTCTACTGACGCAGATGCATTAAATGATTTAATTGACACACATCCAATAATAGAAAAAATTCTAAACTGGCGCTCTATTGCTAAATTGGCTGGGACATACGCAGACGCATTGCCGCGACAAATAGCATATGATGGGCGTATTCATACGACATATTTACAAACCAGCACGAATACAGGTCGTCTATCAAGTCGTGATCCTAATTTACAGAATATTCCGATCAAAACAGAATTAGGGGAAGAAATTAGAAAATGTTTTATTGCGCCGGAAGGGAAAGTTTTAATCTCTGCGGATTATTCACAAATTCAACTACGATTATTAGCAGATGTGGCTGACGTACACACTTTTAAAGAAACATTTAACTCGAGAAAAGATATACATGAACAAACCGCCAGACAAATATTCAAAATTTCTGATAATATTTCTGTACCAAAGGATTTAAGGCGCGCAGCAAAGACTGTAAACTTTTCTATAATATACGGGATATCTTCATTTGGTCTTTCTGGGCAACTTGGAATTTCTCGTGCCGCGGCCCAGGAAATAATAAATGCATATATGGCTGGGCTGCCAGAGGTAAAAGAATATATAGAGCATATAAAAAATTTTGCTATGCAACATGCGTGTGTTTATACACCATGGGGACGCAGAATAGAATTACCAGAAGTAAAAAATCCACGTATGCGCGGTTATGCTATGCGTGCGGCAGTGAATGCCCCAATCCAAGGCTTTGAAGCCGACCTAATGCGCCGCGCAATGGTAAACATAGACCAAGAAATAATAAAACCACACAAAGATAAAATTCGCATGATTATGCAGGTACATGATGAAATCATATTTGAGTGCGATGAAAACGTTGCCGAAGTTTTTGCAAAAAAGATAGAGTTTGCTATGGAAAACGTGACTAAGTTATCCGTACCATTGGCGGCAGATTATGCTATCGGTAAAGTTTGGGGCAAATAAAAATCCCCAAATTGGGGATTTTTATTTATTAAACTTATGATATGGATTACCTTCCACCTTTGTCGGCAGAACCGAGAAGACAAAGAATACAACACTAACAACAAAACCTAATGGTTCACATACCACACCTAATAGTAACAACAGCATCCACCAAGCACTTAAACCTGCATCGTGCAACCGTCTAACAGTCATGGAAATTATTGGTATTATCAAAGCCAAAGCAAAGATAAAAAATCCTAGCGATAAAATCATTGAAACTGGCGACAAAACGAAACCAGCAGCCCCTGCTTCAAAACCAGTAACACTAATAAGTAAAAACCATAAAAGAGCAATCAGCCAATTCATCAAATAAGCTAACCAATATTCAGACCTGGACGATGTACCAGCCCACTCAGTATAACCACGATGCCAAAAAGCCCCATATGCTTCTATAAGATTTGTATATTTCTTACTTTCTTTAATTTCTGATTTTTTATGTGACTTTGTTGCAGTTCTTGGCATATAAACCTCCTTTAATCCTTTAAATTATACCATAAAAAGCAACCGAACACAAAATTACTAAAAAACAAAAAACACCCCATGCGGGGTATTTTATTTCTGGTGGCCCTGGTCGGACTCGAACCGACACTCCTTGCAGAACTTGATTTTGAGTCAAGCGCGTCTACCAATTCCGCCACGGGGCCAAAACACATCACGACAAATTATTTTGTCGCGACTTTGCGTGCTTCAACCTTTTTAACTAAACGCGCACTGCGATTTGCTTTATGCGCAGGCTTCTTAGCTGGCTTTTCAGCAGCACCAACTTTTTTATTAATTGCCTTCTTTATTGCCGCCATTTCCGGTGTCAAACGAGATGGTGACTTTGACATAACATAAGCATCCAACCCACCATGCTTTGTCAATGTGCGCAAACCTGCTGTAGAAACGCGCAATGAAAAATCGCGATTTAAAATATCGCTATGAAATTTTAATTTTTGCAAATTCGGCAAGAATGTACGTTTTGTATGACGTTCAGAGTGAGACACGTTCATCCCAACCTGAGTTTTCTTACCTGTAACTTTACATACACGTGGCATATCTAATCCTTTAATAACTGCGCCATAATTTATAATAAAAATCCCGAAAAGTCAAGAATTGTTTTATCCAAACCATCATTTACTCTGGTGTTCTGGCAACAATAAGTCAGAAACGTATTTTACCGGTGAAAACGTTGTAACCGGAACATCAACAAAAACACTTATCCACTTTGCCATCGCACCATTCCATAAACCAGGCCGTTCCATAGCCCTTAATGGTTTCCCCGATTTTGTTTTTTCAGATATAAACCCCGTTTTTTCATCAATGAAATCAAATAAATTAAATTTATTTCCTAGAAAATCCTTAACCCCGCAAACTAAGTCGACTGGATTAAAATGTGATGATTCATTCATTATATTTCTTGCTGTCGGCGCAATTTGGCTAGATTCAACAATTTGTAATGATTCCGTACCATCTTCTGATTTTACCCAGAAAGGTCCGCCACCCGGCGCACCGACATTTTTTACCATACCACAAACACGAATAGGACGGTTTAATAGTTCTTTATAATATTCTGCAGGAGCAACATCCGGTAAGTTTTTTTGCTGTAAATCGTTTACTAAAAAGTTTTTAACTTCTTTTATATATTCTGGATCTGTGTCCCAATACTGCAAATAATTATGGATTCTTTTTTGCAATTTTATCAATAAACCGGCTAAAATTTTTTTGTACCTTATAGTGTCCGCCCTTTTATCCGCCACACAAACGTTATCAATATTTTTTACAAATATTATATCCGCATCTAAATCATTTAAATTAGCAATTAACGCACCATGTCCAGATGGTCTGAACAACAAATGCCCGTCATCATCTCTAAAAAAGGTATTATCAAGATTTACAGCAATTGTATCCGTTGATTTCTTTTGCTCTGACATTGAAATATCATATTTCACGTTGAAGAAATCTTGATATTTATCAACAACTTCACTTAATAAATTCTCAAAACCACCTCTATGTTCTGGTGATACGGTAAAATGAATCTTCACAATTCCATTACTAGACGCATATTGGGCCCCTTCTGCTAAATGTTCTTCTAATGCAGTTATAGGACCACATGCATATTTGTGAAATTTTATTAGTGCTTTCGGCATATTACCATATGCCAAACCTTTATCAGAAACGATGCAAGATATTGTTTCTTCATCATCTGCATCTTCCGGCAACAGATGTTTTAAATCATCATAAAAAGCGAATCGTTCTATATTATTTAATACTTTTCTAGCAATATTATTTTCAGTATTTCCAGATAGAAATTCAAACAAATCTTTAAACATTCTGGTTGCAGCACCAGAAGCAGGAACAAACTTTATAATATCATACTTATTAATATTACTTTCATACAAAGCGATTAATTCGTTCTCTTCAGAAATTGGTAATTTTAAGATTCCATTATCAATCGCTGCCGGTGCCGTAATATTGACATAAGGAAACCCTGCTTTAAACAATTCGATTTGTTTATTGATATCTTCATACGTTAAATTATTTTTTTTAATTTGAAATAAATCGTCCGGGCTTAGTTCTATCATTTAGTTATCCTTATGCTGACGTTATTAGAGTACTCTAAAAGATAAATATCTTCAACTGTATAAAGTTTCTTTTCCCATATATTGAAAAACGAATTTATACAACTATATATAAATGCAGTAATAAATAATAAGGAGGATTTTAATAATGAATCCAGAAGAAATGCAAGAAACACCGGAACAGGCAATCGCAAAATACACCACTGATTTTACTAAATTGGCGGCAGATGGAAAGTTAGACCCTGTAATCGGACGAGACGATGAAATTCGACGTACAATACAAGTACTATCTCGTCGTACAAAGAATAACCCTGTTTTAATAGGAAATCCAGGTGTCGGTAAGACGGCAATAGTTGAAGGCTTGGCCGAAAGAATCGTATCTGGTGATGTACCAGAAAACCTATTAAAGAAAAAATTACTGTCATTGGACATGGGTGCAATGATGGCTGGGGCAATGTTTCGCGGTCAATTTGAAGGTCGCTTTAAGGCGATTTTAAAAGCTGTAAAGGACTCTGACGGTCAAATAATTTTGTTCATTGACGAGTTACATACTTTGGTCGGTGCCGGTAAGGGTGAAGGCAGTATGGACGCAGGAAACTTATTAAAACCTATGTTGGCACGCGGTGAATTACACTGTCTTGGCGCAACAACACTGGATGAATACCGCCAATATATAGAAAAAGACCCTGCTCTGGCTCGTCGGTTTCAACCAGTCTATGTTGATGAACCAACAGTTGATGACACTATTTCAATTTTACGGGGGCTGAAAGAAAAATATGAAGGGCACCACGGTGTTAGGATTTCTGACGCTGCATTGGTAGCGGCTGTTCGACTATCTAACCGTTATATAACAGACAGGTTTTTACCGGACAAAGCGATTGATTTAATTGATGAAGCTGCTGCTCGTGTTCGCATTGAAATTGCATCAAAACCAGAAAAACTGGATGAAATAGATAGACACTTAATGCAATTAAAAATTGAACAACAAGCGTTAAAGAAAGAAAAAGACGAGGATTCTAAAAAACGGCTAAAAGAATTAGAAAGCGTTATAAAAGAAACTGAGGCAGAATCTGAAAAGCTAACTGCAGAATGGCGCGAAGAACAAAAGAAAATGCGAGGCTTATCCGACGCAATGGCTGCCTTAGATGCCGCCAAGGCAGAGGTAGCAACCGCAATGCGTAATGGCGATTATGAAAAGGCCTCTGCTTTACAATACGGCAAGATCCCTGAATTGGAAGAACAAATTCGCAAAATGAACGCCGAATCAAAAGAATATAAAACCGTCTTACCCGAGCACATCGCTGCCGTCGTAAGTAAATGGACGGGGGTACCATCTGATAAACTAAGCGTTGAGGAACAATCGAAATTGCTGAACATTGAAGATGAATTACGTAAACGCGTTGTCGGTCAAGATCATGCACTGACGGTAATTGCACGTGCGATTCGCCGCAGTCGTGCCGGACTATCAGACCCGCATCGACCCGCTGGCAGCTTCATGTTTCTTGGGCCAACCGGTGTTGGTAAAACAGAGGTCGCCAAAGCATTGGCTGAATACCTGTTTAATGACGATACTGCCATGACACGTATAGACATGAGTGAATATATGGAACCACATTCCGTATCACGTTTAATCGGCAGTCCTCCGGGATACGTTGGTTATGAACAAGGCGGCGTATTGACAGAAAGCGTACGGCGCCGCCCGTATCAGGTATTACTGTTCGATGAAATTGAAAAAGCAAATCCTGATGTGTTCAATGTATTTTTACAAATATTAGACGACGGACGATTAACCGACGGTCAAGGTCATGTTGTGAACTTTACAAATACAATCATAATAATGACCAGTAATCTGCCGGATATGGAAGCGGTAAAAAAACGCTTCCGCCCAGAATTCATAAACAGAATTGATGAAATCGTATTCTTTAACCCATTAGGTAAAGATGTAATGGCTGGTATAGTAAAGATACAATTAAATAACCTTGAAAAACGTCTATCTGAACGTCGTATAAGCCTAGAGGTATCAGATAAAGCGATTAAGTGGTTGGGTGACAATGGGTATGATCCTGTATTTGGTGCCCGTCCATTAAAGCGCTTGATAACATCAGCCGTTGAAGATAAAATCGCCGATTTGATTTTATCTGGGCGCATTGGCGAAGGCAGTACAGTATATGTAGATGTACACGGTAAAGAGTTGACTGTTAAATAAAAAGGCGGTTTTTTTACCGCCTTTTTATTTACTTTTTTTATCTTTAAACTGAATATCACGTAACTTTTTATATTCACCGTCCAAAGCTACAAGTTCTGCATCTGTCCCCTGTTCTACAATCTGCCCGTCTTTAACAACACATATTATATCTGCGTCTAAAATTGTTGATAAACGATGTGCAATAACGAAAGTGGTGCGCCCCTTCATTAAATCCTTTAATGCTGCCTGAATTAACTTCTCACTTTGAGTATCAAGTGCAGATGTAGCCTCATCCAATAATAAAATTGGCGCATCTTTTAATATAGCACGCGCAATTGCAATACGTTGCTTCTGACCACCAGACAACAAAGCCCCACCTTCTCCGACTTTTGATTTATATTTATTCGGGAATGTCATAATAAACTCATGGGCATTCGCAGCCTTTGCTGCGGTCTCTACTTGATCTTTGGTAGCATGCGGGGCTCCATATTTAATATTATCTTCTATGGTGCCGTTAAACAAAAATACATCCTGAGATACTTCCGCGATATTTTTCCGCAATGAACGCAAAGTAAACTTTCGAATATCCGTATTATTAATTTCAACGGTTCCTTTTTGAGGTTCATAAAAACGTTCAATCAAATTAAACATAGTTGTTTTTCCACCACCAGATGGTCCGACCAAAGCGCAAACTTTACCAGCAGGAACATTTAAACTAATGTTTTTTAAGATGGGTTCACCAGGTACATATTCAAATGAAACCCTATCGAATTTAACCGACACTTTTCCAGTATTTAAATCTTTTGCGTTTTTCGCATCTTTTATGGTTGGTTTACTATCCAAAAAATCAAACAAAACCTCTGCCGCCAAAAGCCCATGTTGGACCGTATTGCTGGTTCCTGTAATACTACGTGCCGGTTTATATGCCGCCGTCAAAGCCAATAAGAATGCGGTAAAATCACCTGTGGTTATAGCCCCTGTTACAATAAAGTGACCGCCCGCGATCATGGCCAAGCATAACCCTATAGAAATCATGACTTCTAATAACGGCGATTGTAAAGCAAAAGCCTGAGTTCCTTTATAAGAATTAACCATTGAATTGTTTAAAACTTCCGCAAACTTTTTAGACTCATGTTCTTCGTTCGCAAATGCTTGAATGGTTTTTATTCCATGTAAAGTTTGATTTAAATGTTGAGATACCTCATTTGCAATTCCGAACGATTCCCTGGATAACTTTCTACGCCTGCGCATTATTAAAACCATCGGTATCATTATAGCTGGCACTAAAAATAATAACACTGCACACAACTGCGGCGCATAATAAATCATCAAGCCTAAAGTCATCACAAGAGTTGCAAATTGCTGAACGGTATTAACCAATGTGCTTGTAACAAGATTCAATACTGCCCCAGCCTGAACGCTAAAATAATTTAAATGCTTTCCTATTCCATCACCATAAAATTTTGCGATATCCATTTTGACCATGTGCTTATAAATGCGCTGCTGCAAAGCCGCACTAGCATTTAAACCGGCCTTCGCCATTAATAACGATTTAGAATAACTGAAAACGCCCTTAAATCCAAAGGCAGCTATAACCTGCAAACCAAAGAAATAAATGTTTGCCATACTTTTTTGTATGAACGCCTTATCTACGACCTGTTGAACAAGCGTAATGGTATAAGCCTCGGCTGCAGCCGCCAAAACAGTTGCGATAACACCAAGTATTAGCCATTTTAACTGCGGTTTACCTATTTCACGCCATACGCGCGCATACAAAGACCATTTTATTCGACGATTATTTTCATCGCCTTTTATAAGTTTTTTTATATTTGTTAACATAGCACTATATTATATGTTTCACGATAAAAACTGTCCAGCAAAAGATTGAAAACGAAAGATTTCATTTTTAATTTGACAATATACTCAAAAGTGTATAAAATTTGTGGGCTTTCAGATATTATGAAAGTAAAGGCAAAGTTTTGGGGTCATAGCTCAGTTGGTAGAGCACCTGCTTTGCAAGCAGGGGGTCGTCAGTTCGAGTCTGATTGGCTCCACCAAAATAAAATGCGTAAAAGGGGGTGAATAACCGATGGTAAAAGTTCTGGTTCGCGACAATAACGTTGAACAGGCTCTGCGCGTTGCAAAACGCAAATCTCAGAAAGAAGGTCTGTACCGCGAAATGAAAGAACGTCAGCGTTATGAAAAACCAACAACAAAACGCAAACGTTTAAAAGAAGAAGCTGTACGCAACGAAAAAAAACGTCAATCAAAGCAGCGTATGGTTTTCGGGTTCTAATAAAAAATCTGCCATTTCGGCAGATTTTTTTATTTCTATATTTTTTTACGCTGCTTTCTTAGCGTCTCGCAAAATTTCAATTGGTGCTTTTTTCCCAGAAACAACGTTTTTATCTATTACAATTTCTGCTAAATCTTCTCTTTCCGGTGCATCAAACATTGGTTGTATCAACAGCTTCTCTAATATGCTGCGCAAACCGCGTGCCCCTGTTTTTCTAGCAACCGCTAATTTTGCTATTTCGTGTAAACCGTCATCAGTAACGGTTAGCTTTACACCGTCCATTTCCAACATAGCAGCATATTGCTTTACAATTGCATTTTTGGGTTCCGTCAAAATTTTTACCAACGCCGTCTCATCTAATTCCTGCAACGTAGTGACAACAGGTAAACGTCCAACAAGTTCTGGAATAATACCAAATTTAACTAAGTCTTCGGGCTGTACATCATCAATATAATTTTTTGATTCACGCTCTTTTTTTGATTGAACATTTGCCCCAAAACCGATTCCAGCCCGTTCATTCTTACGCGAGCCAATTATTTTATTTAACCCGTCAAAGGCGCCACCACATATGAATAGTATCTTGCTTGTATCCAATTGAACGGTTGCCTCACCCGGATGCTTACGCCCAGCACCACCGGCCGGAACGTTTGCAACGGTACCTTCAACCAATTTTAATAAGGCCTGTTGAACCCCCTCTCCCGATACATCACGTGTTAAAGACGGGTTTTCGGACTTACGTGCAATCTTATCTATTTCATCAATATAAATTATGCCACGACTTGCGCGCTCAACATCAAAGTTCGCATTTTGCAATAAACGTGTAAGAACGCTTTCTACATCATCGCCAACGTATCCAGCTTCGGTTAAAGTTGTCGCATCCGCAATCGCAAAAGGAACGTCTAATATACGCGCCAAAGTTTGGGCGAATAAAGTCTTACCCGTACCAGTAGGTCCAATCAATAGAACATTAGATTTTTGAATTTCTACGCTTGTATTTATTGCGACACTATGACGTTTATAATGGTTATAAACCGCGACAGACAAAGTACGCTTTGCCATATCTTGACCAACAATATATTCGTTTAAGAAGTTATAAATTTGGCGCGGCGTTGGCAATTTAGAGGTATCATGTCCAACCTCTGCCTTCATATCATCGGCCATGATATCGTTACATAAGTTTATGCATTCATCACAAATGCAAACGTTACGACCACTGACAAGTTTTTTCACTTCATAAACTGCTTTACCACAGAAGCTACAAAATTGTGGTGTTCCACTTGTTTGATTTTCTTCTGTAGCCTTTATCTTATCGTCGCTCATATCCAATATTCTCCCACAAATTCGGATAAAAATTATTTACGTTTTAATACACCATCTATTAAGCCGAAATCTTTCGCTTCTTCTGGGGTCATCCAATTATCGCGCTCCATAGCGTCAAACAGCTCTTTCTCTTTACGCCCAGTAAAACCAGACATTTGCTTGATTAACGTTTCTTTTGTACGCTGTAATTTACGTACCCGGATCTCAACGTCCGTTACCTGACCTTCAAACCCACCCAAGGGTTGATGGATCATTATGCTAGTATTCGGTAAAGCAAATCTTTTACCCTTTTCACCAGCAGCCAACAAAACAGATCCCATTGACGCAACCAAACCCATACCTATTGTAGAAACAGGTGACTTAATATATTGCATAGTATCCATAATCGCCCAGCCTGCTGCGACATCACCCCCCGGGGAATTAATATATAAAGAAATTTCAGCGTTCGGATTTTCTGATTCCAAAAACAGCAATTGAGCCACAACCGTGTTCGCCATATTTGTTTCAATTTGACCGCTTATCATAACAATACGATCACGTAACAATCTGGAATAAATATCAAAAGAACGCTCTCCTCTTGATGATTCTTCTATAACAACAGGTATCAAAGACATATTAATAAATCCTTATTTTTTACACATAAAACTATATCATACAAAAACCCGATTCGCGAATTTATCATATATATAATTATTAAAAACAAAAAAACAAGTTCAAATCTTGTATTTGACAAAACGATATCTTTGTATAACATATTTTCTCTAAAGAGGTTATTAAATGCAACAAGCACAACACACAATTGGTTTTTATATGATTGAAACATCACGATTACAGGAAGAAATAAAAAAATCATTTACAAAATTAATGAACTGCCCATATGATTTTCAACAAAAAAAACGCATTTATAGGGAAATTACTATGCTGGAATTGGAAAGCTCGTCCATACGCAAACAACTTTACAAATCCGTACAAAAGAAAAAAATAGACATTTTAGAACATATTGCTTTTTTTAAACACAACAAAGAGCAAAAGTTACAATCTTTACTAGCAAAATTGCGTTTAGAAAGAACAAAATAAAAAATCCCCAGGAAACCGGGGATTTTTTAAGCAACTTTTTTCATATCGTGTTTTACGCTGCGTATATATTTACGCAATTCATCAATCGGGACCAGCGAACCATCCCGTTTTTCTGCCGACCAGTAATCCCACCCATTAAAACTTACACAATGTTGCAATTTGGCGGCCATAACATGAATAGAGGCCTTACCATATAATGTATGAGTTAACATACCATCTCGTGTTATCATAACACGTTCACCGCGGGGACTGACCAATGTTTGTCCAACGTACAACAAACCTGACTCTATTAATTCTTTAAAAGCGACACGTATCTCGGCCCGTTTTGGTGTGGCGACCTCTATTTCCGATAAATCCACTTTCTTTACAGCCTCAACACGCGCTCTGGCGGCAGAGACATACGTCTCTTCACGTTCTATACCTATAAAATTTCTTCCCAATTCCTTAGCTGCCGCCGCAGTTGTTCCACTGCCCAAAAATGGGTCTAAAATAACATCCCCTTGTTTTGTTGACGCCAAAATAATTCTACGCAATAAATCCATTGGTTTCTGGGTATTATGCAAACTCTTTCCGTTTTCGTCTTTAATACGTTCCTCGCCCAAACAAATGTTAATATCCCAATCTGAACGCATCTGTTTGCCACCATTTAATTTTTTCATGGTTTCATAATTAAACGTATATTTTCCTGTTTTACGTGGTGTCGCCCAAATCAAGGTTTCATGTGCATTTGTAAAACGGGTTCCACGAAAATTAGGCATAGGGTTAGTCTTTACCCATACAATATCGTTTAGAATCCAAAAACCCAGGTCCTGTAATATGGCACCGACGCGAAAAATATTATGATAACTACCGATCACCCACATAGCCCCATCTGGTTTCAACACTCTTTTACATTCAGCAAGCCATGCTCTAGTAAAATCGTCATATGCAGCTGGACTATCAAATGCATCCCAAGCGTCACGAACGGCTCTGGCTGCGGTTTGATCTTCTGGTCTATATAAAGTTTTCGCTCCTAATTGTAAATTATATGGAGAGTCTGCAAACACAGCATCAACCGATGCGTCGGGAATTCCACGCATAACCTCAACACAATCACCGGTCAAAATCTGGTTTAGATATTTTTCCATCTCTCTCTGGTCTCAAATTACATTTTATCATAAAAAAGCCCTTTTAAAAAGCCGTTCCCGGTCTCCTTTGATAAAATAAAGTGCTTGATTTTTATAAAAAACGCATTTTTTCTTGGTCCGCCCCCAAATCAAATTCTTCTTTACAGAAAGGGATTTGATTGCTACCGTATATTTCTATGAGATGTCCATATTGTA
Source organism: uncultured Alphaproteobacteria bacterium (assembly GCA_944390835.1). Taxonomy (GTDB): domain Bacteria; phylum Pseudomonadota; class Alphaproteobacteria; order Rs-D84; family Rs-D84; genus Enterousia. Next base: position 19,898 of record CALXQT010000052.1, read on the forward strand.
ACTCAACTGACAGTAGGGTGACGGATTCGCGCCCAGATACCGAAGACGCAATAATTCGGCGTCGACGCGTGTGTAATCAATGCGGTGCGAAATTCACAACCGTTGAACGCGTACAAATGCGTGACCTTATGGTACGCAAAAACAGCGGAAAACTAGAGGCTTTTGATCGGGAAAAACTGCGTCGCAGTATTAAACTGGCGTGCCGTAATCGCGATGTGGGGGACGAACAAATAGAAAAATTAGTTACATCCATACACCGCAGACTTGAAACAGAAACCGCAGATGACACGGTAACAAGTGCAATGGTTGGCCAAATGGTTTCTGATTCTTTATTAAATTTAGACCCTATTGCCTTTGTACGCTTTGTGTCCGTATACCGCAAGTTCTCGCGGATATCAGATTTTAAAAAGATTTTGGAGCAAATTCCTGAGGCAGACGAAGGTGCAATAGTTTGCAAACTACCAAAAACCTCTCTATTTTGAAAATCAATATGAAGAAAATATTCGCATTTTTAATAGCAATATTCTTGCCAATTGCGGCAGTTGCTGCCGATTTACCTGATATAGGCATATTAACTGACTCGGACGCCAGTTTGTACAAACAAATATTCTTATTACAGTCCGAAGAAGAAATCAGCGCGGCCCAAAAACTAGAGCAGCAATTAACGGACCCGATATTAATGAATGAAGTTTTATACCAACGCTACATTTCCGACACATATCGCACACGTGGCAAAGAAATTACTGCCTGGATGGAAAAGTATTATGACATGCCTGGTGCAGATCGTATGGTAAAACTTGCAAAAATAAAGCAGGCAACTGTCCGCAAAGCTTATATCCCAAGAACTATCAGTGGCGGTGGATCAATTGAGACGGCACAATCTGAAACATGGACAGAAAAAAAATATACAGGGGATACAAATACAAAAATTAATAAATTTAAAAGGGCTATCCGCAGTGGTGCCACAAAAACAGCTCGTCTTATTCTAGAGGATCCAACGTTTAAGAAAAAACTAACAGAATCAGATTATGGTCGCTTAGCGGGTCGCCTATCATTTATATATTATACAAACGGCGAATTTGAACTAGCTAAAAAATGGGGTTTTGTCGCTTCTGATGCAAAATCAGAGTATGGATTGTGGGCTATGGGATTGTTATATTTCAAAGAAGAAAAATTCGATGAAAGCGAAAAATATTTCAGCGCCATTTTAGATCTAGAACAAATAAATAATGCCAGAAAAACAGAAGCCGCCTTTTGGGCAGGTCGCGCAGCAGATGCAAATGGAAACAGAACTGATGCAAAAGCGTATTGGAAAATCGCTGCTGCTCATCCTATGGCATTCTATGGTGCTTTAGCATCTGTAATGTTGGGGCGTACACCTAGTTATGAATTTTTCGAACAAGATTATACAGATGAAGATATTGACACATTACGGGAAACAAAATACGGGAAAAAAGCATTAGCATTATTACAAGTAGGACAAAAAGATCGTGCAGAACTATATTTAAAATATATGATAACTTCAAAGGTTAGTGACCGTACATTACACGCGATAAACTCTATTGCAAGCGCGTATGGCCTGCCCCGCGTATCCATCCAAGCGTCTAGCCTGATACAAGATCGTGGTATATTAGAAATTGATGATAACATTATTTATTCTGCTCAATACCCTCTGCCCGACTGGGAACCTATGGGCGGTTGGTCCATTGACCGCGCACTATTATTTGCCATAACAAAACAAGAAAGCGGCTTCCGAGCAAATGCAAAATCTGGTGCCGGTGCAAACGGCTTAATGCAAATTATGCCGAGTACCGCAAAAAAAGTCGCCAAAGAAAATAAAGTTAACATATCAGAAATAGACATGTCTAAACCAGAACATAATATGTTTCTGGGTCAACAATATATTGTGGATTTATTGGCACATCCTAATATAAATAACAATATTATAAAAATGCTTGCTGCATATAATGCTGGTATGGGAACTCTCGTTGAATTTGAAAAAAATTTCGATACATATGATCCATTATTATATATTGAAAGCTTTCCAACATATGAAACCCGCAGTTATATTAAACGTGTTATGTCAAATATGTGGCTGTACAGGGCCCGCCTTGATCAACCGTTAACGACAATGAAAGAATTAGCAAATGGCGAATGGCCTTTATATAACAGCGAAGATGAATACGTACAAAAGCAAATTGCTGATCGCATGTCTATTTAATTTTTCTGTTTTATTACTGTCATAACAGTGGTATCTTTTATTGTTATGAAAGCAAATCCTACATTTGAAATAGAAAAGACCATTGGTTTTAAGTTGATTGCCGGTGTCGATGAAGCCGGTCGAGGCCCATTATGCGGACCAGTCATCGCTGCGGCTGTGGTTTTCCCAGATTTTGATATAGATATACCAGTAATAATCCGAGACTCAAAACAAATGACCGCAAAAATGCGCGCTCAAGCATATGATTGGATAATAAATAATACTATATGGGCCACAGGCGAATGTAGCCCCGCTGAAATAGATGAAATGAATATACTGCAAGCATCTTTAACCGCAATGAAACGCGCTATAGATAAATTAACCTGCATACCGCAGTTTTGCTTAATAGACGGGAACAAGTTGCCGCTGGATTTAATTGGTATGTCAGTGGTTAAAGGGGATTCTAAATCATTATCTATTGCTGCCGCATCAATTATTGCGAAAGAAACGCGTGATAAACGTATGCATGAATTAGCAATAAAATTTCCAATGTATGGTTGGGATAAGAATGCAGGTTACCCGACACCAGATCATTTGCAGGCAATTGATAAATATGGTATAAACGAACATTATAGAAAAACTTATAAACCAGTAAAAGAAAGGATGAATAAAAATGAAACTACGCACAATTGATAACATTGACGTTCGTGGAAAATTCGTTTTATTAAGGGACGACTTTAATGTTCAAATAGTAGACGGGAAAATAACAGATACATTCAGAATAGAACAAAGCATGCCCACGATAAACGCCTTACGATCATCTGGTGCACGCATTGCGATATGTGCTCACTTGGGACGTCCTAAAGGAACTAGGAATCAAGACTATTCTATGGCTCCAGTAGCAAAATACATGAATATCCCATTGATTCCAGACTGCTTAGATAAAGATTTCATGAAGACCATGAAAGATGGTGACATCGTTCTACTAGAAAACGTGCGCTTTTATCCGGGGGAAGAAGCAAACGATCCAAATTTCGCGAAAAATTTGGCAACTGGCTTTGACATTTTTATAAATGACGCCTTTGCTGTATCTCATAGGGCACATGCCAGCACCGTAGGGGTAGCAGAAATATTACCCTCATACGCAGGAAAATTATTAGCATCAGAAATAGAACACTTGTCTGCAGTTATGGAAAATCCGAAGCGTCCGTTGCTGTCAATTGTTGCTGGCAGTAAAGTATCAACCAAGATTGGCGTTTTAAAAGCATTAGCAAAACTATCAGACAAATTGATTATAGGCGGTGCCCTGGGGACGACATTCAATTATGCGCTGGGTGGCAAAGTTGGTAACTCGTTATACGAAGCGGATCAAAAAGATACCGCACTAGAAATTTTGGAATACGCCAAACAGAATAATTGTGAAATTTTGCTACCGTTGGATAAAGGGGTTGCAAAAGAATTTGTACCAGAAGCCGAAAGAACCAATAAAGATTTTTCAGAAATAGAAGATGATGACATAATCATTGATGCTGGCGAAGAAACGACTAAACGCGATACCGAAGAAATACGAAAAGCCGCAACTGTGATTTGGAACGGAACTGTTGGAATGGCAGAATGGCAACCGACGTGGTCATTTGGTTCTTTTGCTCTTGCACGCACTATTGCGGAACAAACACTTGCCGGCAAACTAGAAAGTATTGTTGGCGGGGGCGATACCGTTGCGGCACTAACAGCCTGTGGTGTTAAAGATAATATAACATATGTATCAACTGGCGGTGGCGCATTTCTAGAATTCATTGAAGGTCGGACACTTCCTGGAATTGCGATACTAGAAGACAAATAAAAATCCCGCTATAAGCGGGATTTTTATTTTTACTTTGAATAATATATTTTATTCATCCAAAGCGGCTTCGATTTGATCAGCAGGTATCGCACCTGGGAATGCCTGTTCACCAATAATCAAGAATGGTGTTCCGTTAATTTCAAAGCGCTGTGCCATATCACGAACGTTTCTCATTTCACGTGCAACAACTTCACCATTCATATCTTCTTTCAACTTATCTGTATCCAAGCCCGCTTCTTTAGCCATTTTCATAACATTGGCTTCAACTTTTTCTGCCAACTTTGACTGATCTTTCAAATCGTCCTGAGTATAAAACTCACGAGTCATCAACATGTTTGTCAAATTAGCGGCTTTTTCTGGGTCTTGCAATTTAGCAGCAATAACCGCCTTTGCCGGCGCATCTGATAATGGTCCATGGATAGAGAAGTTCTTGATAACTACGCGTGTATCATCACGGTTTGCCAATACACGTTCAATTTCACCATGTACACGACGGCAATATGGGCAAGAAAAGTCTGTCCATACGTAGATTGTCTTTTTACCTTCGCGATTACCTAAAACTGGTGCATCACGCATCAATTTATCCCCTTCGGAACGAACAACTTTACGAATCTGTTTGTTCTTTTCAGCTTGTTGTTGTTCCTGCATACCATTAACCATTTCCTGAACAATTGCCGGGTTAACAGCCGTCAAATAAAACGGTGTGTATAAACGGCACATACTGCCAGAAATCAAAATGATTGAAATTAAAGTTATACATTTTTTTGCAACGATTTTACCAGCAGACGGTTTTTTCTCATCCCCTTTTGGCAACAGCATGCCGCCAAACAAGAACAGAAGAATACCAACTACTAAAACTAATATTGTCCAAGTCATAGTTTTTTCTCCTTTATCTGTTGAACGAAAATAGAATACTGAAAAAAAATTATATGTGCAAGAAATAATTCAGAAAAGTTTTTAACATAATGAAGCTCTTACGATTGGCAACTCAACCCCTTGTAAAAAACACGCACGTTCTAAAAATTTTCTGGTTATGTCTAAATTTAAGGGTAATTTATACAATTTATCAACATAGGGTTCCGCACACTTTATACAAACCGCCCGACCTGTTCTGGGTGACAAATATTCCAAATCATGTCGACATCCGCAGCCTGAACATACTGTTAAATTCAGCGCATACCCCAATTCGCGTAATAAAGCACTTTCCCAATTTAAATATATTTTGTCCGCTGCTGAGCAATTAATATTTTTTAACATTTCAATGGTATCGTCATACAACGTAGAATATACCTCTCTTTCTGGTAATAAAGTCGAAATCAACGCAAAGGAACAATTCATATATTCCAATAATTTTTGAGACCCCATCAAAATGGCAGCCATATTTTTTTCTGCTTCCCAGTGAAATGTCCCCAATTGAGAATCTAATCTGGCGTTCCAAGACACGTTTCCAACCTGTCCTACAAGCGGTTTATTTTTTCTGGCGACCTGCGCTCCTCGCAGCAGTCCACACAACACCCCAAAGTCAGCAGTAAAAATACGCGCGATAGAATCACGCTCCCCCAAGGGACGCAAAGATAATAAAAGACCAACTGATTCTAACTTCATTGCACTGATTATATCTTGATTTTATATAAAAAATAACAAATAAAAAACGCCCCAAAGGGCGTTTTTTATTATTCTGCATCAGCTTTTTGTTCTTTGCTTGGTTTTTCCTCAACTTTTTTTTCTTTTTTCTTTCCTTTTTTTTCTTCTGACTTTTCTTCTGACTTTTCTTCAATCTTTTCTTCAATCTGTTCTTCGTCTGTTTTTTTCGTACCGAAAGTTAAGATTTTCCCAGCGACTAAAGCTTCTATTTCATCCTGCGTCTGAGCAACATAAATCTTTACAGGAACCACAACATCCGGGTGCAATGCAATTTGCGTGTCAAATACGCCGACAGATTTAATTGGTGCACCCAACATAACTTGTGCAGATTCAACAGCAACATTTGCAACTTCTTTTAACATACGTGCAATATCACGCGTTGACACAGAACCATACAACTGACCAGTATCACCAGCCTGACGTATCATATATAATTTAGCGTTCTTAACTGCATCAACATTTGCTTCTGCTGACTTCTTAGCAGCTTCTTGACGAGCTTGCAGTTCGGCTTTCTTTGCTTCAAACAACGCAACATTTTCCCTGGACCAGCGCATGGCCTTTCCCATTGGCAACAAATAATTACGGGCGAAACCTGTCTTTACCTCAACAGCATCCCCAATATTACCAAGTTTTGTAATTTTTTCTGTTAAAATAACTTTCATTTTATCTGTCCTTTATTTCAAGTTAGGGCAAAACCCAAATATTTACTCATTAACCTAAATTATTACGAACGAACGGCAATAAACCTAAATGACGTGCACGTTTAATTGCTGTCGCCAATGCACGTTGATCTTTCTGAGATACACCGCTAATACGGCTTGGTACTATTTTACCGCGCTCTGTAATATAATGTGACAAAGTCTTAATATCTTTATAATCAATAACCTTGCCCTTTAAAGGGTTTGATTTTTTACGATAAATCGCTGCACGAACTGCCATTATTCTACCTCTTCGTTATTTTTCTTCATCATTATTGATGGTGTTGTTGATAACGCAGAAACGCGAACGTTTAAGAAACGGATAACATCTTCGTCAATGCGAGCACGACGTTCTAATTCCGCAATTTTGTCGCCTGCTAATTCAACATTAAACATAACGTAATGAGCCTTGCGGTTTTTACGGATAACATAGGCCAAATTTTTTAACCCCCAGAATTCTGTGGATTTAACTTCGCCACCCAGTTCTTTTATAATTTCTGTGTATTTTGCCGCTTTTTCTTTAACCTGCGGTTCAGTCAAGTCCTGGCGAAAAACCAAGACGCTTTCATAATAAGCCATTTTATTTCCTTTGGTTTATACAGCCAACAGCACCATTACTGCTGGCAGGAACAGCACTCATTATGCCGATTTTTTTAATAAAATCAAGCCTTTTTATATTTTTAATAAAACAATTAAAAATATTAATAATCTCTTGTTGACTTAAATCAGAAAAGTTTACTATTATCTTATAATAAAGAAGAGAGATCATATGACAAATCACTTTCATCGTGCTTTAAACAGGATGGCTTTGTTCACTGCTTTTTTAGTGGCTGGTTTGATTTTGTTTTATGATCCTTTCTTACAAGTGGCATCTGCAAATATAATTCTTAATGGGATTATAATTGGTACAACCATTTTTGGGATTGGCTTATGCTTTGTTGAAATGTTCCGCTTATTACCAGAATATAAATGGGCCAGCGCATATTTCGCCGGACGAAAAAATGCTCCTCTGCCTCCAAAATTATTAAGACCTGTTGCTTTAATTTTACGTGCCCGCCCAGTACGCATATCTGCAACTACTTTAAATGGAATGCTAGATTTGGTTTTATTACGATTTGAAGATTCTAGGGAATCTATTCGCTATATAACAAATACTTTAATATTCTTAGGTTTATTAGGGACGTTTTGGGGATTAATTGTAACAGTTGGTGGGTTTGCGAACCTTATCGGTAACCTTAACTTTGCAGACGAAGCCGTTATGACGACAATGCAAAACGGGTTAACGCGTCCACTGATGGGAATGGCTACTGCATTCACCAGCTCTCTGATGGGGCTGGCAGGTAGTTTAACCATCGGTTTTCTGGGGTTACAAGTACAACTGGCACAAAACGGTATATTCCGTGAACTGGAAGATTATCTATCCGCTCATACAAGTATTGCCGCCACAGATGCTGTTGAAACAGTTTTGCCACAAATAAGTACTGCTACAAACGAATTGAATAAAAGCGTAAAGGAATTAAAACAAACGATTTCAGAAATAGCCTGATAATAATAACATCAAGCGAGAGGGAAAAAATGCTAAATATAAGATTTCGTGAAAAGACAAATACATGGCCGGCGTTCGTAGACTTATTCTCGAACTTGGTAATTATACTTATATTTTTGCTTATAGTATTCGTATTTTTATGGACGACAACCAGCGTATTTAATAAAGATACAGGAGCAAAAACAGTCGCAGATTTAAAGCGCACAAATGAAGAGCAAGCTCAACGTATTGTACAAATGAGTGCGGATGAAGAAGAAGCCAAACGCTTATTAGTATTGGCACGTGCAGAATTAGAAAATTTAGCTGCAAATAACGATGAATTAACCAATGAGCTAGCTCAAGTGGATGTAAGCATTGAAGAATTAATAGCAGATTATGAATCTAAAGTTTCAGAATTACAGGCACAAGGCATCGATTTACAGGCACAAGTAGCAGAATTAACAAATCAATTAAATCAAGCAACGCTAGACAAACAACGCACAGCAGAATTAGAGCAAGAACGTCGAGAGTTACAAGAACAAATGAACACTCAACGTGCATCATTGGCTGAAAAATTAAACCAGTTACAGGCAGCCTTAGATGCGGCAGAAGAAGAATCTCACCAAAAAGATATTCAATACGTAGAGATGTCAACACGCTTAAATAAAGCATTAGCTGATAAGGTAGCGGAATTAAATGACGTTGCACAATATCAGTCAGCGTTTTATAAAGCGATAAAAGACGCATTGGGTGATGAAAACTTCATAAAGGCAGAGGGCGATCGTTTTATCATATCTAGTGATATTTTGTTTGGAAGCGGTTCTTATACTTTGTCACCCGAAGGGAAAAACCAACTACGTCTTATAGCAAATGTAATAAAAGATTTAGAAAATAAAATTCCAACAAATGTTAACTGGATAATACGTGTTGACGGTCACACAGATAAAAAACAAGTTGTTCGTGGCACACGTGGATATTCAAATAATATGGAATTGTCATTATTGCGTGCGAACGCTGTCGCAACGGAACTGGCAAAAGACGGTGTATCACGCCGGCGCTTGATTCCAAGTGGGTTCGGTGATTTACATCCTGTTTCTTTGGGTACAGACGCGCAAAGTTTGCAACAAAATCGTCGCATAGAGTTACAATTAACAAACAGATAATGTGGAAAACAATAAAATAAAAAAGACGTGCTTTTAGGCACGTCTTTTTTATACAAGATAAATAATTACATTTTCTCAACGTAATCAACATCTATTTCAGTTTTAAACAAACCTGCATCTACTTCACCATATAATTTTACAGTATCTTCTGGGCTAACCGTTTGACCGCGCCAGTCTTCGTTATCAATCTCAACCGTTATAGAACCTGTTTTATCTTCAAATAAGTATTTTTCGCCGCCCATACGTTGAATAATATTACCCTGCACTATTACGGGTACATCATCACGCATTTCTTTTACCTGTTTAACAGTAACTATATTTTCTGTACCGCCAACAAAACCACCACCCATTTGTGTCGGATTATTTGGTTGAAAACCGGCGAATGCCGCACCTGATGTCAAGATAGCACCTATAGCGATTATAGAAATTTTTTTCATAAGTGTTCCCCTTTTTTCTTTAACCTGAAATAATAATATCACATTTAGATTATTAATTGTCTAGGAAATTATTTCGTTTTAATAAAAAATAACCCGCACTTAAGCGGGTTATTTTTATTACATTACAATATCTTCACATACTTCCTCAGATACATTAGTTGTACAACTAGTATTACGATTATTGTGGAACCAACTACTACTACCAGTTGTCTTACAATCTTGTGATGTGGTTTGAGTACATATATGACAAGTTCTGGTATCACGACTAAATATAGCCCGAACAGTTTTTGTCATTCCACCATTATCTAAGCTAGCACCACCAAGATAACCACTGTTTGTAAATGTAACTCCATCCGTCTGTAATACACCCGCCCCACCACGAGCCAAATCTTCTGTACTTAATCCAGAGCCAACGTCATAGCTAATTGAATAAGGAGGCGTCAATGGAGTCGATGCAGTAATATCACCGCCGCCGGCACCACCATTTTCTGC
>CALXQT010000053.1 GCA_944390835.1 uncultured Alphaproteobacteria bacterium
GTCGTTGACGGATTTTTTTCTGTACGCAAGGCTTTAAACAGTTTATTATTATACTGTGTTTATATAAAGGATATTAAGTATGAAAAGAGTAGTTATTACAGGTATGGGTATCGTATCACCGGTTGGAACAGGTGTCGAATACGCTTGGAAAAATGTTGTAAATGGTGTTTCTGGTGTTCGCAAAATAGATACTTTTGATGCATCTGATTTAACATCTCAAATTGCGGGATTACCTGTGGCAGGGACTGAACCAGGACAATACAATCCTGACTCTGTTGTGGATGTACGCGAACAACGTAAATTAGATAAATTTTTAGTTTATGGATTAGTTGCAGCAGATGAGGCAATGCGTGATGCAGGATTGATAGATTATGACGGTGATAAAACTCGTATTGGTGTATCCATAGGTGCAGGAATAGGTGGTTTAAATACAATATACGATAACTGTGCAGAATTATATGCAAACGGCCCGCGCCATATTAGCCCGTTCTTTATTCCAAAAGTTATTATAAATATGGCGGCTGGAAATGTTTCTATTAAATATGGTTTAAAGGGACCAAATTTATCTGTGGTTACGGCTTGTGCTTCTTCGGCCCATTCTATTGGGGAGGCCGTTCGTTTAATTCAACATGGTGATGCAGATATTATGGTGGCAGGTGGTGCAGAGGGTGCAGTTGGTAAAATTGGTGTTGCAGGCTTCTGTGCGATGAAGGCTTTATCGTCACGTAATGATGATCCAGAAGGTGCATCTCGTCCATGGGATAAGGGGCGTGATGGCTTTGTAATGGCAGAAGGTTCTGGTATTTTAATTTTGGAAGAATATGAACATGCGGTTGCCCGTGGCGCAAAAATTTATGCGGAAGTTGCTGGTTATGGTTTATCTGGGGACGCCTATCATATTACAGCACCGGCACCAAACGGCGAGGGCGGAATGCGCGCAATGCAGGCCGCAATAAAAGATGCGGGGTTACAACCTTCTGATGTAGATTACATCAATGCTCATGGAACATCGACTGGTCTTGGAGATATGGGTGAATTAGCCGCAGTTAAAACTTTATTTGCTGGTACTAACGTATGTATGTCTTCAACGAAATCTATGACAGGGCATTTGCTTGGTGCGGCCGGTGCAGTTGAATCTATTTTCTGTGTATTGTCGATTCGTGACGGCATAGTTCCACCAACTATCAATCTGGAAAATCCAGAAGATGAAGTCGGTGATTTCAATCTTGTTCCAAATAAAGCACAAAAGAAAGATGTTAAAGTTGCATTAAGCAATTCTTTTGGTTTTGGCGGAACTAATGCAAGTTTGGTCATAAAGAAATTTATGAAATAGTAAATGGGTACTGTATATAAATAAACGGGGATTTAATCCCCGTTTATTATTTTTCTTCGTCTTTACTATCCAGTCCGATTGCACTTTTTACCGGTTCTATAATTGTATTTTTGGCGCTATCTAACGTTCTTATCAATGCACGCCGAATTTTCCCACTTATCGTCATAGGAAGACTATCCACGAATTCTATAACTCTTGGATATTTGTACGATGCAGTACGGCTGCGTACGTGATCCTGTAATTGACGAACCAAAATATCTGTCCCCTGGAAATATTTATTAAGGACAATTGTCGCCTTTACAGCCATACCACGAGATGGATCGGGTATTCCTGTAACTGCAACTTCACGTACGGCTGGGTGCTCTAATAATACACTTTCAACTTCAAATGGACTTACGCGGTAACCCGAAGTTTTGATTAAGTCATCATTTCTGCCGACAAACCAATAGTAACCATCGTTATCACGATAGGCGACATCACCTGTATGATAGAATCCGTCACGAAAAGCCTTTGCGGTTAACTTTTCGTTTTTATGATAACCTTGGAATAAACCAACTGGATGTCCGTTCTTTAGTGATATACATATTTCACCAACAGTCCCGTTTGGAACAGGGCGACCACCTTCATCTAGCAGTTGTATATCCCAACCTGCTGCAGGCATTCCCATGCTGCCTGGTTTGGGTTCTATCCATTGATTTGTAAATAGCAAAATGCACGTTTCTGTTTGACCGAACCCTTCATGTAGTTTAATTCCGCTTAGATCCAAAAATTTTTCATATACTTCTGGGTTTAATGCTTCACCTGCGATATCTGCTTTTTCTAAAGCGGATAAATCGTATTTACTAAAGTCTGCATGTATTAACATTTTGTAGACGGTTGGTGGAGCGCAGAAAGATGTTACATGATGTTCTGCCATTGCGTGTAATAAGTCGTGAGCTGTAGCGATGCCGCTGAAATCAAATACGAATACTGTCGCACCAGACAGCCATTGACCATACATTTTACCCCAAGAACATTTTGCCCATCCAGATTCAGATAAAGTGAAATGCACGTCTTTATCGTGTAAACGTTGCCAGAACATAGCGGTGTTTATGTGCCCCAATGGATATGTAAAGTTGTGGGCAACCATTTTAGGCATATCTGTAGTACCGCTAGTAAAATATATTACCATTGTATCTGAGTTTTCATTTGGTATACGATTCATTGTGTCGGGCATAGTGTCAATAGCCTTTGCAACTTCTTCGTTCGAAATAAGTGGGATATCTCTGTCACCTATTGCTGTACGAATTTCTTCTATTATATGCCCGTCATCAAAAGCGAATATGGCTTTAGATTCTGCTTGTTCAATTCTGTATTCTATATCTTCTGCCTTTAATTGATTTGTAGATGGAATAGGAATAACACCGACCTTATGCATTGCTAACATCAGAATCCAATATTCCCAGCGGCGGCGCATAAATAACAAGGCGGTATCGCCATGGGTTAGCCCTTTAGCAGTTAAGAAGTTCGCAACGGAGTTAGACATTTTTGATAAATCTAAGAATGTAAACTTTTTCACTTCGCCCGAATCATTTGTCCAAAGCAGCGCAATATCATTAGGTGTTTCTTTTGCCAACTCATCTATTACGTCGTAAGAAAAATTAAAATTTTCCGGAACGATGGGTGCGCCGTTTTGAATATAATCTTCATAACTATCAAATTTATCTTTTTTCAAAAACTTTAACGCAAACATTTTTATACCTTTTGTCTTACTTGGGAAAGTATTACAAGTAATATATAATAAGTAAAAGGAAAATAACAAATAAAAAAGTTGATTTTTTATCGGTATGGTTGCATAATCCGCCTGCTTGATAAAATAGGTTTTCGGAGTGTAGCTCAGCCTGGTAGAGCGCTACGTTCGGGACGTAGAGGTCGCTGGTTCGAACCCAGTCACTCCGACCAGATGTTTTAACCGCATTATTAGGCGGTTTTATTTTTGTCGTTTGCAATTATGTTTTTATTTGTAATAATAGCCCTGTTATGAAAAAGAAGAAAAAGTTTATCCTGACAAATAGATATATAAAGATTATATGCTATGCAATTATTATAGCTGTTTTCGCATTGATTTATGTTTTTGGAATTCGTTCCACTGTTAAACGTAATGTTGTATTTAACGTTACACGTGGAATCAGCGTGTCTGAGGTGGCTTCGCAATTACAGGCACGTGAATTAATCGATTCGGTACCCATGTTTAAAATAGCGGTTCGTGCTAATGGTGGTCGAATTCAATCTGGACAGTATGATATACCTAGCGGAACAAGTGTCTGGAAAATAGCAAATATGTTTGCTAATGGGGATATTGCAACCACCACAGTTGTCGTCCCAGAAGGCTTAACCGTAAAGCAAATAAAAGAACAATTAATGGCAGATAACTCTCTTACTGGTGATGTAGAGTGTGGTGCAGGGACAGATTTGCCAGTTTGTAATTTACAAGACGGGGATTTATTCCCTGATACATATCGCGTTGCTAGGGGAACATCAAGACTGGCGCTGTTAGATTTAATGCGTAAGAAAATGTCCGATCTAGAAAATAAATGGGAAAAAACAGGACATATCACACCAAAGCCTTTAAAGTCATGGAATGAAATAGTTACCTTGGCGTCAATCGTTCAAAAGGAAACTTCAAAAAAATCGGAGATGCCAATCATAGCAAGCGTATATTTAAATCGTTTACGCGAAAATATGCGCCTGCAAGCAGACCCGACGGTTGTGTATGCGCTGACCAACAGGTTGGGTGATATGCATGGTGCCCCACTATTGCGTGAGAATTTAAAAATAGAAAGCCCCTATAATACATATATAAATTATGGTTTGCCCCCAGCACCAATCGCTAATGTCGGAGTGGATGCTATATATGCAGTTTTACAACCAGCGGATACTAATTATTTGTTCTTTGTTGCTGACGGTAAAGGGGGACACAAATTTGCACGTACTTATGAAGAACATATGAAAAATCATGCTGATTGGCGTGAAATAAAGAAAGAATTGAATAAGTAAAACTAGGTACCTTTTCCTATTATTTTTATTTTACCGATTCATTTTAGTAGGGGGATCTTTTTTTTATTATAAAAATAACCTTGGTTTTTTCGGTCTTTTTTATGTCAATAAGAACTTATTCCTTGTCTTGGAAGTGCTTGATTATAGCATGTTTTTTTATGTTTTGCAAAAATCTTTAAACTTGAAAATTATTATATTTACGGTTTAAATTATTCCTAGCTAGATGAAAGTTCTAGTTCCCAATAATTCAAAGGAAAGGATAGAGTATGAAAAAACTAGTTTTAACATCTTTATTAACAGTATTTGTCGTATCTGGGGCAAATGCCGCAGGGGCTATAGACAATCCATTGTATCGTCCAGATAAGGGAATGTTTTATAGCATGACAGATTTGTCGTCAAATACTAATACTACTACACGTGCAGATTTAGATGAAGAATTTGGTTATGGTATCACTGATAGGTTAGCAGTCG
>CALXQT010000054.1 GCA_944390835.1 uncultured Alphaproteobacteria bacterium
TGTTTTCTACTGGTTCTGGTTGCTTGAATTGAGAAATCTTAAAATTCGGGGTTTTGCAGTCCCAATATTCACGCGCACGTGTGCAAATTGCTGACAACAGAGAAAGGTATCGGTTTATCGTAGATGGTTTTCTTCCACGTTTTCTGCAATTATTTATAAAGTCAAGAATAGTGTTTTTGGTGATTTGAGATAATGGGATATCGTGTCCGATTTCAGATATAAGTAACCGCAGCGCAACAAGGCGAGACTGAGTAGATGATTGAAATTGTAATACTTCTAGTACCCATTTTGCAGCAGCAGCGTCCAGAGTTATTTCGTGTGTGACGGCTGGTGCGTCTGTTATTTCGCGCAAGCGTTTTGCGCAGTATTCTTTTGCTGCGGTTTCGTCAGTGCATCCAGTACTTTCGCGAACGACAATCCGCTGTCCCGAAACAACGACCGAGAAGTACGTGTGCCAGATTTCGCCACGTTTGAATAATCTGAATGGACTTTTGTTATGTCGCACCATTTGTCTAAATCCTCTTGTCTATAACGAACAGTTTTACCGAACGGCTTTTGCGGTATGCGACCTGCGCGGACTTCTTCTTGAAAAACCTTGATAGACATAGCCCCACAGACATTGCGCAAATAAGCAATAGCCGCGTTTTGAGTTAGTAGTTTTTTCATTCCTTTCTCCTTTCTTATTCACAATATTCGCTGGTCTTTTCCCCAGACGCGATTTTGTCGTACCAATTCCGTTTTAATACTAGATGTAATGTTTTCATTATTTGCCCTTTTGTTTGCAACAAAATATCAGCAATTGGTTTAGGTTATTTTTTAATATCAGCAACCTTTTTGCTGCCGTCAGCAATATGGTTTCCACACTCCATTAAACTATCTTTCCAGTCGCCGTCAAAGGGCGCGATATTGAACATTTCAGACAAATTGGTTCCAAAACCTGTTGTTTGCCACCGTTCTGCCTTGTTGCCAAAAAAATTTATAAATGGTATTATTTCGGGCTTTTTTCTATAAAAAATCCAATTACCGCTGCGCGTAAAAACGCAGAATCCGTGTTTCAAAAACGGTAAAAGTTCATATATTGTTATCTCTTTCATTGCTTGAACCCTTCAATTTAATTGTTTCACTCATCTTTTTAAGCCACTCGTATTCTGGATACCTGTCAAAACAAAAATAAGTTCTGACGCTACATTTTATGCATTCTGGCACAAAGCCAAAACAACTTACCACGTCCCTTTTTATACTTTCCCAATCCAAATAAGGCGTTGAAATTTCCCAAAGTTCAAAATCGCGCGTTGCTTCCACAACACCGCATCCTAATATAGCACTAATAAAAAGTGGTTTGTCTTTTATTATGTCGTCATTAAATATGATAGTGTTGTGCTTTACATTAGCAAACAGCACAAAATCAACACGCAACCACGGCTGCCCATAAAAACTGTATACGTTCATTTTACATCCTTTTGTTCTAGTGTGGCAATAATTCCTGTATTTTCATTTGTTCAACCTTATAAAAGCAACCGCCATACCGATAAGAAGTTCTGTCGGCAATTCAAGAATGGCGGCTAAATACATAGCACCCCAGTCTTGAATCACATTTATACCAAAACCCTGCAAAACCAAAAATACTATTGAAAGTAATACTGTTATCATCTTACTACTCCACTAATGTCTTAACTACTGCTAAAATTTGTTCTGGTGTGCGGTCGTGGAACAGCATTTCTTCTCGTTCTTGCCAAATTATTAAATTACAAGAGTCGGAATAGGAAAAAGTCCCATAAGGTGAACAAACATAAATCGTATTCCAAAAATCAACTTCCACAGTAATGTTTGGAATCTTTTTCAGTTCTTCAACCAATTCTTCTCTTGTCATTGTTAGTCCTTTTGTTATTTTAATATTGCATAAAAACTTCTACATAAATTATTTTCAGTGTCTCGTAAGGAAATAGCATAAATTTCCCCTTTGTAAGATATAGGTGTTTTAGCAAAAATTTCTTGTTTATGATTGTTTATATAAGGCATGAAATCTTCTTCTGGGGCATACCAATCAACGCTATAAGGGTATTCTAATTCTATAACAAAATAGTTTGTGTCTACAAATTCTGTCCCATCATTATCTTTGTTGATTACTGGTGGCAAAAATATGTTCATTTTCATTGACATTTATATCATCCTTTGTGTTATTCTTGTACTGAACCACTGAAAGCATCTTGTGTGCCGTAGGTGGTGTTTTAATAATCGTTCCTTTTTACTTCGTCATAAATCTTTTTAACTTCCACTTCTGGTTCTAAATCTAATTCTCTCATTTGCTCTAAAACTTGTTTTAACAATATTTCCATAGCATAATCCTTATATTTTAGGCTATATTCTATGTTTTCTTTGTCGTGATTCATAACAAAGGCGTCTAATTCAAAAGTAATTTTTACACGTGCCTTTCTTAAAAGCATTGTGCAGTCATCAAGATGCGGAGTGCCTATCTTTTGATTACAATAAAAGCATTCATCTGGCTTGCCTGCCGGTCTTATTCCTGAATCATTTTTTAGAACTAAAACCTTGTTCATTTCTCTTCCTTTTATCTTTGCAGTGGCAGGTTCAACAGAACTTGACTTGGTTCTCTGCCCCTATAAAACTATTTCCTATTGTCCCAAAAGTGGTCGCATTTCCCGTCTTTGTATTCGAACTTGCAAAAGCTTTTCCAATAAGGGTCTGGAGTTGCTGTCGCCCTATAGCACTTGTTTCTTAGTGGGCATTTTTTATTTTCACACATAGTTATATCTGGCATAATTAACCCCCTTTATAAATAGTTTTTTATTAAAAATTCTTTAACTTTATCAACTTCTTCTTTGCTCTTCGTGTTAGCAGTATGGTACTCATACCCTAAATACTCGCTTATTTGTTTGTAAAGCTTTGCACGTTTTACTTTACCGCTCTTCCATATAGGGTCTAAAATATCGTGCAAGCCCATTCTGTGTTGCTTTAACTCTTTGGTGGCAATACAACCCAAAGGTCTTATAGTGCCTTTGTGCGTACCAACAAAGTTCTTACAGACAGGGCAACGCCAGAAGTATAAATCACATAAATCTTTTCTATGCGGATACACTTCTTTGCCCTTTACTAATTCAGCATTAACATCTTCTTTGCAACCGCAACAATAAATAGGCGTATAGAACATTTTTAACCCTTTAATCTTGGTGGGGAAGTGGATTGGTCCGCATCTATTTTTCAACCACCCTGCGTTTTCTAGTGGTGACCAGCTCTTTGTTTTACAGCGCACTGCTGGCAAAATTTATATACCAAGAGCCACTCGCTAGCTCCCCATAAATTACCATTTTGCTGACGCTAGCAAAATGGTGGGACTGCCCGCTTATCTAGGGATAGCCTACTCACTATCGTAGCCTGCGTTTTATCGGTTTCAGCAGACCCAGCCCCATAAAACAGCATACTATTAGCGCTATCGGTATGCTAGCGATATCACGTTAAAGCGAAGCCCGAACCGTCAGACTTGCTTTATGTGCTAATCTTCTTTTATTGCTAAATAAACAAAACAACAATTATTTGATTCTTCTAATCTATCTATTATAAAATCAGAAGTATGTCCATAATTAGCAATCCATAAAGGTGTATTTTCATCCATTATAAATTCTCCACCTTTATAACCATAAAAAGTTTTTCCTAAACATTCTTTTGCTGAATCTAAGAATTCTTTTACTATAATAAATCCTTCATTATTATCTACGGTATAACCAATAGCCAAATCATTATAATAACCACGATATGAATTAAAACCTGTAAATGTCATAGAAGTATCAGTTGAACAAACAATCGTAGATTCTGGATTCATTTCTTCTAATTTAGAAATAAGTTGCCCCAAAGTCATTTGTTCTTGCGACCTTTGTTTTTGTAGTCTTTCATTCATTTGGTCTATATATGCTTGAAGAAAATCCATAACTTACTCCTTTAATCTCTGTACATTTTCAACATCTGTTCTGTGTAATCTGCGTTCAAAGACACATCTCTGGTCTTTGCGTCTAGATATGCAAGCCCTTTGATAGTCCACAGTACCAAAGCGGTTATGAACATTACCGCACAAATTAAAGCGACAATCTTTTCAAAAATGCTATCTGGTTTCATTTTGCTGCCTTTTTCTTATTTTTCAGATATGCTGATATTGTAATAACCCCAATACCAAGCATTAAAACTACTAGAAATACCAGTAAAGTAATCCACAAGGGCGATAGCACCCACCACCAAGACCAAGTGATTACATTACAAAGTTTCAATGCTATAAAAAGTATTAAAAGTAGCGTAGTCCCGAATCCTGTCTGTATATTTATTTTCATTTAGTTCGCCTTTATTCATTAAAAAATTCTGCAAATCTTTCAGCACCATATTGCCCAGCGGTCAATTTGATTGCTTCGCGGATTGTGCATTTATCAGGCAAGTCCCGACCATTGCAAAACTGACGTGTGCCAAATTCACACGCACCAGTAATAACGCGGTATGCACCAATAAGTTCGGATTTTGTTTTTACATCGT
>CALXQT010000055.1 GCA_944390835.1 uncultured Alphaproteobacteria bacterium
GTCTACCATTCCGCCATATCCCCTGCAACCTTTAACCACTGGTGGATGTGATCGGACTCGAACCCACGACCTCTTCGATGTGACCGAAGCGCGCTAACCGGCTGAGCTACACATCCTTTCCATATAAAAAACCGCTATTCTAGCCTGCGGCAAAACGTTGGTGGGGATAGTGGGACTCGAACCCACACGGTTGCAATAACCAAAGGATTTTAAGTCCTCAGCGTCTACCATTCCGCCATATCCCCTGCAACCTTAACAATTTGGTGGAGCTGATGGGACTCAAACCCACGACCTCTACGATGCGAACGTAGCGCTCTATCAGCTGAGCTACAACCCCAAAGTCTTTGGTGCGGATAAGAGGATTTGAACCTCCAAGGTATTGCTACCACTAGTACCTGAAACTAGCGCGTCTACCAATTCCGCCATATCCGCAGACGTCTGGTAATATTATATTATCTTTATACGTTTTGCAACAAGAAAATCTATTTTATACCCGATAAATAAATAATTTTTCCTGTTTAATTTATATAAAAACGCTTGCCCTAATTTTCGTAATTTTGCTAACATTTAATAAGAGATGAAGAGAGTTCTGTCTTTTATAAGCATATTCGTAATATGCATTGGCTCTGCCAATGCCGCTGTTCGTGATGAAAACGCTACGAATCGTGAAAGCACTTCGACCCAAAATCAATCAACTTTATCTCGTACTGCCTCTACAAAGGCCGTTTCAGGTCGCACCGTCACATCAAGAAGTGCAACCACTTCCCAAGGAGTAACATCACGTACCGCCACATCTACACCTGCATCCGGCAGAACGCCGACAAGTATTGAACGCGGTACCACAACTATTGAACGCAGCAATAAAACCTCTACTGCTCGAAGTGCAACAACAGTTGCCCGCAACGTCTCTCCAACAGCAACTTCTGTAAGATCAAATGATTCCGCGCGGTCCGCATCTAACATTGTCGCGCGTGCAACGTTAGATGGGGTATCAAGTGTAGTATCTCAAACTGTTACAGGTGCAGAGTACGAGCGCTGTAAATCGGCTTACTTTAATTGTATGGATCAATTCTGTCAGCTGAAAAATGACGATTATCGTCGCTGTTCTTGTAGTAATAGAGTATTTGAACTAGACGAAATTCGCGACGTAATGCAAGACGCAAATTCTCAACTAACAGTATTTACAGAAAACCTCGACGTCGTCGGCATGACGGCAACACAAGCAACAGCAATGAAAACTGCAACAGAAGGTGAAAATGCTCTTACTTCTGACACGTCTGCATCTAAACAATTATTACAAGCCATTATGAACTCTATTCGTGGTGAGGATACAACTGTTGGCGGTAAGTATTCTGATTTAAACAGTATAACTTTATCTTTTGATACCGCTAACGCTTTTGGCACCGCTGATTCTGGGCAGATAATCGCTACCTATAACGGTCAAAATCTCTATAACGCAGTATATCCTCAATGCCGTACCGCAGTACGTGCAGACTGTACAGACGCTCAATTACAACGCGCAATAACTGCATACCTTATGGCAATAGAGCAAGATTGTAATACAGTTGAAGCAGCCATAGAAAATCAACAAAAAGAAATGAAATCTGCCGTTCGCGAAAGCAGTGCTTTATTAGACTTGGCACGTGTAGAAAACCGGAAAAACCATAACTCAAGTGACATGGCAACTTGTCTAGCCAATGTAGAAAACGCAATACTAAGCGAAGAAGTTTGCGGGGCAAATTATCACAAATGTTTAGATAACGGAGAATTTATTGACGTTTCAACTGGCGCACCAATTGCTGGTGTAGAAGATTTCTATGAACTAGGAAATTTACTAAAATTTGCCGACGGTGTTGATGCAGCAGATCAAAAATTATCAAAAATAACTTACAATCGTAATTTCGTAAACAATTTTGAAACACGGGTTAAAAAGTTTGCGGAACCAGCACTAGATAAATGTACAGAAATTGCCGACGACGTATGGGCAGAATATTTAGACAAAGCGCTATTAGACATATATTATGCACAACAATCAAAGGTAAAAGAAATTAAACAAGGCTGCTTTGATTTCGTATCCGCATGTTATATGAACGGCGAGGGGGCTCTAACTGATGCAATGGCGGGTTTGACTGGTGATGATCTGGTAACGCTACAACCCAACAAAGTAACGTTATCTACAGAAATGTGTAAAGACTACATTAATTCTTGTAACATGATGTTTTATGACGAAACAGGTGGGCAAAATATTATCACAGACTATATTAACAACCGCCAAGATACAGATACTTTGACTGCATGCCGCGCCGTAGTAAAGCAATGTTTTGATAGTTATGGTGGTTCAAATTATGAAAACTTTTATTATCCTTATAGCGGATTATTTACAACTGGTGAGGCTTTAGAATGGTTTACATTATATGAATATGATGAAAACGGAAATCCAAAAACAGATCAGCCTATATCAAAATGTGCACAGCAGTTAAAAGGAATTGAAGCATGCAGTTCTGACAAAATGATGCGAGATGCCTTTGGTGGTTTTGATGTTATAAATGCTAGCAAAGGTGCATACAATACAGAAACCGTTTATTACTTTAACCCGCAAGGGATATATCGTAAAAATGGCGGGGAAGGGAAACATAGAAAATACGGTATACTTGAAGACATAGAAACAGAAGGGATTAGCATAGATAACGAAAACGGCCAAAGTCAAAACTGGACCGCAAGAATTCTGGATCACCATACTCCTCGACCAACAGGGGTCGCAACTGAAATATATAACCAAATTGTTGATACGTTATCCACACAGTGTATAAACTTGCAGGGTCGTTTTGTCGAATTGCAATTCATTAAAAGTGGAGAAGAAGGGAAGGGCTTATATAGCGAGACAGAATTATGTAAAGCAAACTTTTCTGGTTCTATTGAATATGGTGGTGGAACGGCAGGTTCAGATGCAGATGTTTTTGTTTCTCCGAACCTTGTATTGCTATATGGCATTGGTAAAGGTGAAGACATGTGCCCACGTGATTACGATTTGAATGTGGACACACAATCTTGGGGGGCTTGCTTATGTTGGGAAAATGGAGGTCGTCGAAGCAAATGGGGTAAAAGTCCAAAATGTATCGCAGGGCTACCGGTTGCCACTGAAGTCAATGATGCCATGTGTAACCCAGAAGAACATGAATTAGTTGTAGAACCTGATGAAACAGATACACCAAAAACTTCAAACTGGTGCACAATTACACCAAGTTCTAGTAACCAAGTCTGTCCAATGGACGGCAAAGAAGTTGATGGCGTATGTTTCTCTTCTGATGACCGAGAATTATCTAACCTACCTGACGGATTAGGAATTTAATATAAAACCAAGAAAAAGTCCGATATATAATTTATCGGACTTTTTTATTTATACTATTTTATTTTTTCAGCAACGCAGATCTAATAGATTCCGCAACTAACGCAGCAGGTGCCCCATCAGATCGATACCACATGGGGTCCGCCTTTTTAAGTTCCGCCACCATCTTATCGCGTACAGATGGTATGGTCAATTGCTGTACAGCATTTAATATGTTTTCCGTATTTGCTGCTGCCCCCAAATATTCAGGGTATACACTTTTATTTAGTAAGATATTAACCAAAGAAACCCAGTTAACTTTTATCCAACGACGCGCGAACCAAATTGTAATTGGATTCATTTTATATACAACTATCGTAGGTATATGCAGCATGGCCAATTCTGCCGAAACCGTACCACTTGCAACAATAGCAATATAAGATTTCGCATACACATCATACCGTTGACTGGCATTAACTAGTTCTGGTTTAACTTTCCAGTTTTTAATACTATTTTTTACATAATCTGCTGTTGTCTCAACCGTAGGAATAACAAACTTATACCCAATATACCCATTGGCCACTAGTTGGTGAACTACGTCATGAAAAACAGGCATTAACCTCTTAACTTCTGACATACGACTGCCCGGCACTAGGGTTATAATTTTTTCACTATTCAACTTATGATTATTGAACTTCTTTCCTAGTAAAGAATCTGCTATTGGATGACCAACCGCAACGGTATCTAAACCAAATTTAGTAAAATAAGGGATCTCAAAATCAAAAAAAGCGTATAGTTTATCAAATATCTTCGCGTATTTTTTCGCGCGCCCAGATCGCCACGCCCAAACTTGTGGGGCCACAACATGATGAAACCGTAAACCTCTTGAAATTAAATCCGCCCCTTGAGGAGATTTACGTACCTGTTTTATAACGCTTTTTGCAAAACCCGGTGCATCTATCGTTAATACAATATCAGGTTTATATGTTATTATGGCTTCTGCGGTTTGACGTATCCGACGAGTCAATGTTTTTAAATGCGCGGCCACTTCCATTATACCCATAACAGCCAAATCTGACATTGGGAACAAAGAACTTAAGCCAGCAGAAATCATATTTTCACCACCGACACCAACAAATTCAGCATCAGGCATTTCGCGCATAATTCGCGCACCTAAAACATCACCGGAAACTTCACCGGCAATTATAAAAATACGAAAATTCTTATTCTGCATTTTTAGAAGAACCAATCCCACGCTTTGAACGATTTTCTATGAAATCAATTGCGTCCATTGCATATTTATTATTCTTTACTTCTTTACGAACGCGTGCCAAACGCTCAACAACAGTTCCGTCATTTTCACGAAATACAGCAGAATAAACATTATGAATCGCGTGCATATCTTCATTCGTAAAGCCATGGCGCATCAACCCAACGCGATTAATCGTACGATATACTGCACGTGGAACACCATCATAAATTGCGTACGGCAAAACATCATTCCCAACACCAGACATGCCACCAATGAAAGCATTACGCCCAATACGTGCGAATTGTAAAACCATTACACCACCAGACAAAATGGCAAAGTCTTCTACCTCTACGTGACCAGCCACCTGCACAAGGTTAGACATTACAACGCTATTACCAATTTTACAATCATGTCCAACGTGTGCATTTACCATTATCTGGCAGTCATCGCCGATAACAGTGCCATCAGACGCAGGGGTCCCAGAATGAATCGTCACATATTCACGAATTTTACAACGCTTTCCTATGCGCAATCCGGTCATAGTCGCTTCGTCCTGCCATTTTAGATCCTGGCTCATAACGCCAAGTACGGCAAAAGGATAAACGATAGAATCATCATCAATGAAAGTTTTACCGTCAATTACGACATTAGACACTAACTCTACTCGGTCACCCAAAACTACGTTTGGGCCAACGATACAGAAAGGTCCTATTTTACAATCGGCGCCCAAAACCGCGCCTTCGTGTATAATTGCTGTTGGATGTATCATATTACTTAGGCCTATATTTTCTTTCTTTTCGCCTGAAATAATACATTATACGCATATAAATTTGTATTCATTAAATATAACAAATTATAACAGGAACTTCACCTGTTGCCACAAATCTGCGCTAGGTAAGTTAATCCAATATAATATTCCCATTGCGGTGATAACTGGCATAGTAGTAATAATCCCAAATGCCATCAGTAAAACAGCAAACATCTTTTCATCTATTTTTTCTGGTAATTTTTGCACGTGCTTTATTGACATTGCAAACAAAACGAAGAACATTGCTGTCATTCCGATAAATATCGGAACAGATTCCGTCAAAACAAAAAGCCCTATACATAACAAAGAAACAAAGCGAACCAACCATTTTAATTTTATAAACGCACTTTGTCTAAGTAGTCCTGTTGGCTCAATATTACGTAACGCAACAATAGCAGCCACAACCGCAGAAATAAATATTAAGAATATTAAATGTAACCCCGTCAATGCCCCCAACTGCCCGAAACGGAAAAATTCTGGCTGCATAAGAATGGCTACAGTTGTAGCCAATATTACCAGCGCAGTTCCAGCAATTGGCCGCATTTCATTACGAGCCCAACGCCCTATACAAAGCCCCACAACAAAGGCACCAATTTGTAAAATAGGTCCCCACCAAGTATGAACGTCAGACATACCAACCGCAATTAATATTAACGCCCAAACACCAATAATGGTCCATTTTTTCGCACGCGATGCGCCACGAAATCTAGGTAAATTAAAATGCTTTAAATTAGACCCTATAAAAACCGAAGCAACAAAAATAATTGCCGCAACCATAAAAGGTAATACCGTTGCGTTATCACGTAATACTTCGTAATTACCGCTGAACAAAACAACCCATACCAAAGTTAACACAACTGTGGATAAAGTAACTCTAGATTTAATATTTCTGCTGTTCCACCCGATACGAGCTGCAAAATCGTTTCCACAAAAATATACCATAACAAAAAGTGGTAACGCTAAAACCGCCCACCAGAAAAAAGCTGGGGCAGATAAAGCCGCGTTATTAAATGCGCTGATAGCACTCTGAACAATCATACTAGATTCAAACATAAACTTGCCTTTTCGTTTTGATGAATTATTATATAGCTATGTCACAAAAACAAGAAATTTTTACCCTGATGGGCGGAAGAGTCCGTATATTACGGGGAAAGTATAACCCGACATCTGATGCGGTATGGCTGGCAGCGTTTGTTCCTAGAAACAAAAAAACGATCTTAGATGTAGGAATAGGAACGGGTGGCGTCAGCCTTTGTGTGTTAGTCAACAACCCAAACACTAAAATTACAGGAATTGACACATCGTCTGAAATGCTAGACGAATGTTCTGAAAATGCCAAAGCCAACGAATACGATATCGAATTAATAAACGCAGATATAATATCTTGGCACACAGATCGTACATTTGATGTGGTTGTTACTAATCCTCCTTATTTTCGTGGTACCCCAGCTAAGCACAATGCTCATCACAATGCCGATTTAACTATGTGGGTGTGCCGCTGTATAGCACGTGTAAAACCTAGGGGATACTTTTGTACAATTGTATCTGCGGATCGTATGGCTGAAGTAATATCAGAAATGCACAAACATTGTGGTGATATAACCATATTACCGTTATTTGGCGCCAAAAACATCGCTGAAAGAGTGTTAATAAGGGGCCGAGTGGGGACAAAGGGCGGGTCAACCCTATATAAAGGTCTGTCTATGAATTTTGACCTTGTTTTACGTGACGGCTTGACTATCGATGATAGTTTGGCTACCCTAAGATGGATATGATAAACTTTATAACAAGACATTTTACCTCTTTATGGGCGTTTATAACGTCGCCATTTCGCGCATTATGGCGTGTAATATGTCGCATTTTCCCTCCGCGAGAATTTACAGTAATGGATACCCCTCGTGGTAACGTGTACACCTTTAAGCAAACCAGTTTTTGGCGTTTCACGAAATTCTGTGGCAAGGTGGGTTTAATCGTTTGGGCGACTTGGTCAACATACGTATTCGTATATCATCGACCCTTATTACAAAAAAGAACTCAGGAATTATCTGAAACTCGTGCTTTACACGAACGTCAGATGACCGATTTGCAAGTATATCTAAAAAAATATAATGAATTAGCTCGTGATCTTAATGTAATTGACGACAAGATATTAAATACAAAAAATTTAAGTGAGGCAAAAAAAGAAGAATTAATAAACAGCCGATTAAAAACATGGGGCGAACTAGATTTCTTACGTACCAGACTGACGGAAATGTTTACCAATGATGAATATACCGCCGAATATACTAAGTTATCAGAACTATCGGCAGAGTTTGAATTAACGCGTGCAGAAAATGAGTCTTTAAAGAAAAATAACGCGCAATTAATAGACTCTATGCAAGAAATTGTTACTGCTGATGTAAAACTATTTGATGAAATATCTAAGTTAACTACAGAAAATATAGATGAGTTACGCGATAATATGAAAAAAATCAGCGGAACAATTGCGTCACTAGGAATTACTCAAAGTAAACTTATACAAAGTGCAAATAAATATTCTAATCCTTTAGTTGGATCGGCTTTCAGTCCCATAGAATTTGATAAAGATATGGATCCAAAATATCAAAAACTGGCAGACGATTTAGAGCTATGGAACGGTTTGAAGAAATTAAACAAACTTTTACCGTTGGGGGCTCCTGTGGAAAAAGTGCGTGTCACATCTAATTTTGGCACACGTGAAGATCCTTTTACTGGTGAACAAAAGCGCCATCGTGGAATTGATTTTGCTGGGAAAATCGGGACAGAGTTAATGGCGGTTGCCCCGGGTCGAGTCGTTTCTGCTGGTGAACGTGTCGGCTATGGTACAACTGTTGAAATAGACCATGGGTTGGGCTTTACCACGTTATATGCCCACTTATCACAAATAAGCGTCGCACGTGGGGATTGGGTTCGTCCTGGTACAGTAATTGGTCTGGCAGGTTCGACCGGCCGTTCAACGGGTCCACACTTACATTATGAAATTCGGTACAAAGGGGTTCCTTTTGATCCCGCAAAATTTGTAAAGGAATAAAAAATTCTAGCATTTACAAACGCGAAAGAAAAAACATCACCAACAATAATTGGGGCAGGGTGCAAACTAACTGGCGACATAAAGACAGATCATACAGTACAAATTCATGGTCATGTTGTTGGAAATATTACAGCAGAAACAGTTGTAATTGGTCGTGGCGGAAAGGTAATCGGGAAAATTGTCGCAACAAATTTATTTTTACATGGTACTTTGGACGGTCCTGCGGTTGTTAATACAGCAAACGTTTTCAGTAATGCGCAAATGACGGGAACTCTATCGTACTTTACTTTGAACATTACTGGGAACACTGGGCTAGAATGCAAATTGGCGAAAAGGAAGGATAAAAGAAATGAATAAAACAATATCTAAAGTCTATATTGCATCTGATCATCGTGGCGTCGGAGTAAAATTATATTTAATAGAAATGCTAAGCACCATTGGCTATACAGTAGTTAACCTTGGAACGGATGACATAAATATCTCTGTTGATTTTCCAGATGTTGCGAAAACATTAGCTGACGCGATGAAAGACGATCAGAAATCAAGAGGCGTTTTAATCTGTGGAACTGGTGCCGGTATGCAAATTGCAGCGAACCGGTATCGTCATATAAGAGCATCGCGTTGTGACAGACCGGATCAAGCACGTGACGACAGATTTCACGACGATATAAATGTCTTGGCGTTGGCAGCAGATGATTTGGATATAGAAGCATCTTTCTTAATCACACAAGCTTTTTTGGAAAGCCCTTTTGATGCCATAGAACGCAGAATACGTAGAATAGAAAAAATTTCATAATAAAAAATTTTGTACAGTATTTTTATGTTGCTTAAATAACAGTAATATTATATAATATTTTCATGTATAAAAGAATAAGGAAGTAACAAGATGAAACGTTTTTTCTATTTAGTAAATGTTGCTTTTTTATTGCTGTTTCCTATAACATCGTCATATGCTGCAGACATAGAGAATTGTTCAGATGAATGTAGTTGTTGTCTATATATGATGGACCACTTAGGTGATTTTGGTCAAATTTTTTCTGCAGAAGAGGCTGCTGGCATGGTAATGTCTTTCCCCAGTGCAACAGTAAATCCAACAGCGGCAGTAATTCTCCAAGAAATGCTATATAGATATGACGCTTTTGCTTTCGGGAATGCGTGGTTTTATGGCCAAGGAAAATTATCATACGAAGAAATGTGCGACTGGGGCACGAATGGTGAAGTATGTTATGCTGGTTGTGAATTAGCAGGTTCCACATCTTATCAAAGCTGCGATGAGGAATTACAATGGTATGAAAGCGAGGCTGGCACAGAAGCTGCCGACGGTAAAATATTCTTATGTAGAGATTGTTTTGATACGGGTCAAAGGGTATACCGCTGTGGAATTGGTTTTTACGGCCGTCCTGCTGACGATGGTCTAAGTGGATGTAATCCATGCCCAAATCCTGGGACAAGCCGGCCAGGAACAACATCTATGTATTCCTGTTATATTCCGAAAGGACCTTTTACAGAAGCATCTGGTTCAGGCGAGTATACACAAAACTGTTATTATACAAACTAAAAATATGAAATTAAATGATTTGTTTTTATAAGCTTATTATTATATAATTATATATAAAAACAAAATTAGGGGAAGAGTTACACATCAAGAAAAACAATTTTAACAAAAAAAATGAGACAAAAATGAAACGCTTGTCACAACTTTTTTTAATAACAATGCTTTTTATTTTACCAATTTGGTCTATGTCTGAAGTGCATGCTGCAGACATAGAGAACTGTTCAGATGAATGTAGTTGTTGTCTATATATGATGGAACACTTAGGTGATTTTGGTCACATTTCTTCTGCAGAAGAGGCTGTTGGCATGGTAATGTCTTTCCCTGCTGCAACAGTAAATCCAACAGCGGCAGAAATTCTCCAAGAAATGCTATATAGATATGACGCTTTTGCTTTCGGGAATGCGTGGTTTTATGGCCAAGGAAAATTATCATACGAAGAAATGTGCGACTGGGGCACGAATGGTGAAGTATGTTATACTGGTTGTGAATTAGCAGGTTCCACATCTTATCAAAGCTGTACGGGCGAACTGCAATGGACCGAGAATGAAGCAAATACAGAAATAGCCTCAGAATTAATATTTATATGTAATACATGTTTTCCAACAGAAAATTATTTATACAGATGTCAATCAGGTTTTTACGGCCGTCCTGCTGACGATGGTCTAAGTGGATGTAATCCATGCCCAAATCCTGGGACAAGCCTGCCAGGAACAACATCTATGTATTCCTGTTATATTCCGAAAGGAACTTTTACAGAAGAATCCGGTTCTGGAAATTATTTAAATAATTGCTACTACATAAAACAATAAAAAACGCCCCAAATGGGCGTTTTTTATTTCTTTACAACAAAGTTTACTAATTTGTTGGGAACAACTATTGTTTTTATAACTTCGGCCCCAGCAAGCTTTTTTGCTGCAGCATTACGTGCCGCCTCAATTAGCTCTGGTTCCGCTGCAGATGTAGCAATTTGAAATTCCGCAGATCTTTTTCCATTAACAGATACAACAATAGTCATACTAGTTTTAACTAATTTAGACTCATCATATGTTGGCCACGGTTGAAATACCAACATTTCTTTATGTCCCAAGCGTTCCCAAATCTCCTCTGTCATATGTGGCGCAAAAGGATTTAACATTTGGATCAGTATCTCATACGCAGAGCGGGGCATTTTACCGCTGAAAGCATTTATAAATTCCATCATTGCAGATATTGCTGTATTAAAACGCATGTTTTCCAAACGTTCTGTCATATCAGCAATCAATTGATGGACCAAACGTTCTTGTTCGCCTGTCATTGGCTCATCACTTAAATTATCCGCCATATTTTCAACACGTTTTAAGAAACGCTGAACGCCTGCCAGCGCGCCTTCGGACCAATTAACGTTAGTATCCCAAGGCCCCAAAGATAATACCGTTGTACGAGCTGCATCTGCACCGATTTCAGCAACTTTTTCATCGACCTGAAATCCGTTACCAGCTGATTTAGACATCTTTTTCCCGTCCGCACCCATCAGCAAACCGTTCGTCGTTCTCTTCTTGTACGGTTCAACAGTATTCACAAAACCCAAATCATACAAAGCCTTGTGCCAAAAGCGCGAATAAATCAAGTGACGAGTATTGTGCTCATTGCCACCGTTATAATGGTTAACCGGCATCCACTTTTCCATCTGTTCGCGAGAACAAAATTCTCTATCGTTATGCGGATCTAAATAACGCATATAGTACCAAGATGATCCAGCCCATTGTGGCATAGTATCTGTTTCACGACGCGCGGGCCCACCACAACAAGGGCAGGTAGTATTTACCCAATCTGTTGCACGTGCTAACGGGCTTTCGCCATCTTCTGTCGGCTGATATTCTTCCATATAAGGCTGCATTAACGGCAATTCTGATTCTTGAACGGGCACCCAGCCACAGTTTTCACCATATACTAGCGGGATAGGTTCTCCCCAATACATCTGACGCGAGAAACCCCAGTCACTCATTCTAAAACGAGTTTTTGGACGTGCAAAGCCATGCTCTTCACCATATTTTATCGCAGCATCAATGGCGTCCGCTTTATTCATATCATTCATAAAACCGGAATTTATATGTTCACCATCACCCTCCCAAACTTTATCTGGTTCACCACCAGAAATTACCGGAATGATTTTAATACCAAACTTTTTTGCGAAATCCCAGTCACGACCGTCATGAGCAGGTACTGCCATAATCGTACCATGCGCGTAATTTACTAATACATAGTCTGCTACAAAAACAGGTATCTCGTCACCAGTATATGGATTCTTAGCCATTACACCTTCCAGTTTTACACCAGTTTTTTCCTTGGTAACGTCAGTACGGTCAAATTCGGATTTGGCAGCAGACTCTTTTATGTAATTACGAACTTCTTCTGCGTTTTTAATTTTACCTTCGTCCAACCACTTTGCTAATAACTTATGCTCAGGAGCAATCGCACAGAACGTTACACCGAAAATAGTATCCGGCCGGGTGGTATAAACAGTCATTTTGTCATCACCCACCATAAAGTCCACATCAGCACCAGTCGACTTGCCAATCCAATTTATCTGATCGCGCTTCACACGTTCAGGATAGTCAACTAATTTCAAATCATCTAATAACCGCTCAGCATATTTAGTAATTGCCAGATTCCACTGCATTTTTTCACGAATTTCAACCGGGCCATGGCAACGATTGCACTTACCATCTTCCAGTTCTTCATTCGTTAAAGTCGTGCGACAATTCGGACACCAGTTCATGGGAAGCATAGACTTATATGCTAATCCCGCCTTAAAGAATTGAATGAACATCCATTGTGTCCATTTTATATATTCTGGGTCAGATGTTGCAATTTGAGATTTCAAATCAATCGACCACCCCATTTCAATCATGCTTTTTGTAAATTTCTGTATCAAATCTTTTACAACTACGGCAGGGTGCTTACCGATTTTTGTTGCAAAATTTTCAGCGGAAATACCCAAAGAGTCAAATCCCATTGGATATAAAACATCATAGCCCTGCATACGACGAAAACGCGCCATAACATCGCCACCAGAATAAATCAACATATGCCCACCGGTTAAACCTTTACCTGATGGGAAAGGAAATTCAGCCAACATATAAAAGGGCTTTTTACTGCCATCGTTTTTTGGTGTAAATACGCCAGATTCAATCCAACGTTGTTGCCATTTAGCTTCACGCTCGTGAATTTTCTTTATATCATCTGCCATTTTTTAGTACCTATTTTAAGAATATTGTAAAACAAGAAAATTTTATACATAAACCTTGATAAATTCAAGTCATTTCAGATTTTTATTGCGCCCCGCGGCGCAAGTATGCAAGGTATTCAATATTTCCACTGCCACCACGAATTGGCGATTCTGTTATATCTACCTGATTATAGCCGCTTTTTTCAAAGTTTTGAATTACAGTTTTTACAGCGTTTTCACGTTCATTTTCACTTTTTATTATTCCCCCAGAGCGCGCAGCAACAGCCCTAGGAACCTCAAATTGCGGTTTAATCAAAGCAATTATTTGAGGTGCATTCCATTTAACCAATGCATCCATAATATTAGTCAGCGAAATAAACGAAACATCAACAACAATCAAATCAACATCCTCTATTGGTGACAATTCACGAATATCCGTCTGTTCTAACGACAAAACCCGTGAGTCTTTTTTCAAATCGTCAATCAATTGGTTAGTCCCGACATCAACAGCAATAACACGTTTTGCGCCACGTGATAATAACACCTCGGTAAAACCGCCGGTGCTGGCCCCAACATCCAAACAAACACACCCAGAGACATTTACCATAAAAACATCCAAAGCATGTGCCAACTTCAAACTGCCGCGCCCAGAAGAATAGGGTAATGAACCTCCTACTAAATTATCGACATCAGCAACTTGTTGACTCGGCTTTTGTGCAATAATACCATTTACTTTAACCAAACCAGATTTAATAGCCGCCACGGCCTTGGCACGAGTAGGATATAGCCCCCTGTAAACCAACTCTTGATCTAACCTCATGTTTTTTATGTTACATTCATTTTTGAAAGAAATCAATCAATGTTTTAAACAAAACCACCAGCAAAAAGCAATCTTAATAAATAACTTTATTATATTGTAATAATTATTTAAATTTAGATTTTTATTTTATTTTCTAATTATCAATATTTTTATAACCCTTCCGGCTAAAAAACGATATAAAACACCAAACAAAACATAAAAAATCACATCCAGTCACTAAATTCAACAAAATATATATAAATAAAACATTAAAAAACAATATAATAAAACGCATTTTTAAGAAAAAAGTTTAAAAAAAAGCCCCCGAACCCAAAAAGTCGCAGAAATCCGCCACTTTCAAACAAAAGCCATTACAAAAGAGCATAAAATAGGGCAAAAAAACACCAAAAAAGCCCCCACGTTAGTGTTTTAATGTTTTTCTACAGAAATCAGATAGTTATATAACAAATATAAAACTTTATATTAATAAAAATCACATAGCCACAAAAAACTTTCTAAAACAAAAAAAATCTACGCGACAAACGAATAATAATAACCACAAATAAAAAAAACAATTTATCACAACCGTCTAATTAATCAACCATAAAAACCAAAAAAACAGAATCTCTCACCCTTATCACCAGACATAACTATACATAATATACATTATGCGCCTTTTAATTATCGGTGCCCCACCGATTAAAACGAGCTTCTTTGATACGTTTTGGTTGGATTCATATTAAAGCGTTTATTTTGCTAACATATCATTTTTGATATTATACCACAAATATGATTTTATTACATCTGTTTTTGGTAAAATATAACACAACAAAGAGCTTTTTTCTTAATACAAATACAGAACCAATTTATATTCTACTGTTTTACATCAAATACCCCCTGTTCTGGCAAATAAGATCGTCTTTTTAGTAATCAAAATGGGGCCAAAGGCCTCCTATTTTTATATAATTAAACTATTACTTTATAAAAAACATTTATCTTTTTGATATTTTTGTAATTTTTTTAACTTTCTTTTTGGCGATTTTTGTTATTTTTTTTAAACTTTTTTGTAAGTCGCTGGGCTGTTCTG
Source organism: uncultured Alphaproteobacteria bacterium (assembly GCA_944390835.1). GTDB lineage: Bacteria > Pseudomonadota > Alphaproteobacteria > Rs-D84 > Rs-D84 > Enterousia. The sequence continues at coordinate 15,084 of CALXQT010000055.1, forward strand.
GTATAATTTTTTCGGGTTTAACATCAGAGCAGCAATTAGGACATTTTGTTGCCTCTACGTTTATATTAGATTTACAATATGGGCAAACTCGCGTATCTATTGCTTTTTTCGTACGAATTTTATTCATTATTTTAACTACCATGAAAACAACGAACATCGTTATAATAAAGCTAACCACTGTATTCAAAAACAGGCCTATGTTCATTGTTGCCGCTCCTGCGGCCTGGGCTTCGGCCACAGTATTGTAATGAGCCCCCGGGGTTCCACCAGACAAAACTATAAAAAATTGAGAAAAATCAATATTTCCCAACACCATACCTATTGGCGGCATAATAACGTCTTTAACCAAAGAATTTACCATGCTGGTCATGACGCTTCCAACAATTATACCAACAGCCATGTCGATGGCACTGCCCCGCTCTATAAAAGCTCTAAACTCTTTTAACAAATTGTTTTTAGCCATTTTTATGCCTTTTTTGGTATTCTTTAATCGCTGTGATTACTTTATTTAGCGTTTTACGCAAGCTTTCATCATGCGTTTCAACCATTATGTCTGCTTTCGCATAAATATTGTATCGTTCTTCAATCAGTTGCGCCAAAATTTTCCGACTGTCTGCATGTAACAATTGCGGGCGTGTATCACGCGAATTAGTACGCTTAACTAACAAATCTAAATCCGCCTTTAACCAAACCGACAAAGCACGATTTAAAACTAAATCACGTACCGCAGGGGTGATAAAGGCCCCCTCTCCTGTTGAAATCACTTTCAGTGTCGGCGAGGTATCAAAAATTCTTGCGATCACACGTTGTTCTGCACGACGAAACTCTTCTTCGCCATACATAGAAAAAATGTCAACAACACTGCACCCGGCCGCGGCCTCTATTTCCTTGTCAGAATCCACAAAGGGCATTCCTAAGCGCCGTGCCAATGCCCGACCAACGCTAGTTTTCCCTGCTCCCATCAGCCCAACCATGACGATTGGTCTATCTAAAAAAATCTCTACATCCTTATTCATTTTGCATTGATAATATCTTAAAAGGTCTTTTTATACAATAAAAATATAGTTTTTCATTTGTTTTATAAGTTTAATCAGCTTAAATTATCGCTTTTATTTTTGAAACAGGAAAAAATGTGTTATAATTTATTTATAAACTACTTATAAACGAGAGAGACATGAAAAAAGCATCATTATTCGCATTAATTACTAGTCTTTTATCTATTAATTCTATATTTGCGGCAACTCCAAATGCCCACATCTATGCAAATACATTCTCGGCCAACAACATAACCGCATTTCAGCATTCTATCATGACGAACGCAATGCAAACGTTTGAAGGCACGGCGGCAGCGGCACTGGGGGGACGTACAAAACTAGTTAAACACACTACAAAGGACGACGCAAAATATTTATACGGCGGTCCGCACCTATACGGCGAATATAGCGAAGAAGAAACAGCTGCAAACAACCTTCAGAAAGGTAGAAATGGGGGTGACAATATAAAAAACGAAAATATTGATCCTCGCCCAGTATTAAATAGTACTTGGGTAACATGGCAGCATAATGATGATGAAGTAAAATTTAAAGGTTATGACGAACTAGATACCAATACGGATTTGATAATGTTAGCTTTGGCCGGCGGAGAGGCTCAACGTGGCATAGGAATATCTGAATGGGGGGTATTTAGTGGATATATCGGTGGAAACCAAGCAAATGACTTTATTAATATTGATGAACAAGGTGGATTTTTTGGGATATATTCTGGCTATAACATTCAACAATTCAATTTTTCTTTCGCGGCAAACTTTGGCGCATTGTACAATAACGCAGAAAACATGTACGGCAATGACGAATATGCAAATATGTGGACAGGTGCTGCACTAAACGCCACATACAACATCGAACTAGACGATTCCTTTACATTGCAACCTGGAATATATGCTGGCTACACATGGATAGGCTCAGCAAATTATATCTCTGCATCAACAGATACTGTTGCTAACCAAAACTTTAACTTGTTTGAAATCGCACCAGAGTTCCGTGCCATAAAGCATATAGGAAAGGGTTGGTTTGGTTCATTAAACTTTAAATATGCCTTTATGATGGGGCATGGGGGCGAAGTATTTGTTAATGGAATACAACAAGAAGATTTAGATACTCGTGATTATGCAGAATATGGCATAGGAATTGAAAAATCAATAGATCGGTTCAACGTCGCTCTAAATATAAACCGTCGTGACGGCGGGCGCACTGGTTGGGCTGGTGGTTTCAATCTAAAATACATTTTCTAATAATAGAAAGCGCCAGATATCTGGCGCTTTTAAAATTTAGTCCATATTTGCTAAACGTTCCAGTTGATCTGCTGCAATCAATGCGTCTATCATTTCGTCCAGCCCCTCTCCTCCTGCCAAAATGTCATCTAACTTATATAGCGTTAGTTTTATACGATGATCTGTAACGCGCTGTTCTGGGAAATTATAAGTTCTGATTTTTTCGCTGCGATCTCCAGATCCAACCATAGTTTTGCGGGATGCGTTACTTGCGTTAACTTGGGCTTCCCGCTGTAGTTCATATAATTTAGAACGTAAAACGTCCATAGCTGCCGCTTTATTCTGAAACTGACTACGTTCGTTTTGGCATGTTACCACTATTCCTGTTGGGAAATGCGTAATACGAACTGCACTGTCTGTTTTATTTACGTGCTGACCACCGGCACCAGAGGCACGGAATACATCAATTCTTATATCCTTATCATCTATTACAACATCAATATCTTTTGCTTCTGGCATAACGGCGACAGAGGCAGCACTAGTATGAATACGTCCCCCAGCTTCGGTTTCTGGAACACGCTGAACGCGATGAATTCCCGATTCGAATTTCATTCTACCGTATGCGCCTGCTCCATCTATTTTAAATATTATTTCCTTATACCCGTGCAAAGATGTTGGGTTTTCTTCTATTACTTCTACTTTCCAGCCTTTACGCATAGCATACGACTTATATTGATTATACAAATCACCAGCAAATAATGCAGATTCTTCACCGCCAACCCCAGCCCGAATTTCAACAATTGCTCCGTTATCATCGGCTTCATCTCGAGGCAATAAGGCAATCTGTAGCTGCTTTTCAATTTCTGGTAATTTATGATTCAACTCAACCAACTGTTCTGACGCAATAGATTTTAGTTCTTCATCATGAAGCATTTCGTTTGCATCCACTATTCCCTGCTTCGTATGAAAATATTCTGATATCAACGGTAAAAATTCTGACAAGCGAGAATATTCTTTTGATAATTTTGTCAGCTCTGCACCGTCAATGGTACCAGAATTCATTTGCGTTTCTATTTCTGCAGCACGCGTTTGAATATCTTTTAATTTATTATCTATTTCCATGTTTTATCTCGAAATTAATAACTTTATTGTACCAGATAAGTTCATTTGTTTTTGCTCACCGGTTTTCATGTTTTTTACAGTCAAAACATTTGCCTCTCTTTCAGAATCTCCGATGATTACACTATAATCTGCATTAATTTTATCTGAAAATTCAATCTGATTTTTGAATTTCTTGTTTGCATCTAAATAAGGTACTGCCACAATGTCAGCATCACGCAACGCCGCTAATACTTTCATAGCATATGGAACTTGATTCTGCCCCATAACCAGTACGGACGCACGTGTCGGATTAGCAAATTTAGATAAATCTATTTTATTTTCTTCTAACAATGCCACCATTAAACGAGAAAAACCGACCGCAGCCCCAACACCGATTATTTTTGTTTTTGAAAACTTAGACGCCAGATCTTCGTATCTTCCGCCACCGCCTATGGCCCCAAGTTCTGGAAAATTGTTTAAGAAAAATTCGAAAACAATTCCGGTATAATATGCATGACCGCGCATAATACCTAAATCAATTTGAGCATTTTTTATCCCCATAGAACTTAAAAGTTCCATAAATGAATTAATTTCAGATATAGCCGTATCTAAATCTTTAGAGGCCCCAGCAAAAGACTTATAACCATTTGAAAATACTTTATTTATTTCGTCTGCAGCATTTTGACCCACCGTCTCTACAAGCCCTTCATAAAAATCAGAAATCTTATCTTTTTTATCAATTAACACAAAGACCGCACGTTCCTGTTCTGCCGTCAAACCAAGATTAGCAAACATAGCATTCCAAAATCTACGATTGCCAACGCGAATATTTACTGGCCCGATAAATTCTGCAATAGCCTCATATGCTTTAGCCAACGTCGCAACGATTTCTGCATCATAATTTTCAGATAACGAATCGATGCCCATTATATCCAAATCCATCTGATAAAATTCACGATAGCGACCGCGCTGTGGTCGTTCACCACGATAGTTACGTGCGAACTGATACGCTCGAAAAGGAAACACTAAATCATTCAAATGACCCGCAACATACCGAGACAAACCAACGGTCCCATCATAACGCAAGCCCATCTTAGTATCGCCTTTTTGAAACAAAAACATCTGAGTTTCAATTTCTTCCCAATTATCTTTATCTGTTAAAACCTCTGCTCGTTCAATTGCAGGTAAATCTAGATGCGCGAAACCGGCTGTTTTTAATACATTCTGCATACGAGCTGCACAAAAGTCAAAACAGCGCTGTTGTAATGGTAACAGTTCTATAAATCCTGATAATGTTTTCGTAGGTTTAAGTTCCATTTTTTATCCTGTTTGTTTACTATGTAACATTTTTCTTACACAGCATTACTTTTCATGAGAATCATTATATCATAAGAAAGCGAAAAACGCTATAAACAGTCGCCCTGACGGGCATGATGTAAAGTATTAAAAAAAGATATTGTAATTTTCATGCTTTATATAATACCCACTAATTAACGCTTTTCAAGTTTTATTAAAAAAATTTATGCAACTCTGCCCCATGGATGTTTAACCACCGCTTAGCCCTTTCTACACCAAAACCGTATAATTCGGATACCTGCCTCCAAAAAGCTGGGGAATGATCCATATGTTTTTGGTGTGCCAGTTCATGCATAACAACATATCGCATAACGTCTAGTGGTGCGAAAGCCAATCGCCAAGAAAAAGACATCGTCCCACTTGTAGAACAACTGCCCCACCGAGAAGAGGTGTCTCGCACAGATATTCTACGTGGCCAAAACTCACGTGGTGCACTATGAATCATTTGCTTTAATACGACTAAGAAACGAGCTCGGATAAAATCTCTTACACGACGCACAAACATATCTTCATCGCCACCCACAATAAGTGTTGCTGTTTTATCCGTATTTAAAATAAACTCATTTGCACGACGCGTACCATCATGTAACAGTTGTACTTTATATCCCAAAAACTCTATTTCATCATTTGGTTTTATAATCGCTTTGGGCGGTGTGCTATTAAAAATACGTTCGCACCATTTTTGCTTCTGTTCCAAAAATCGTAGCGCCGCTGACATTGGGGTCAGCCATGGTTTTGAAATATGAATTTCTCTATTAGGTCGGGTCTTAGGACGTAAAGTGATATTGCGCAGTCCACGACGCGTGGTGATAATAACTGGTATTTTTTCACCTGATGACAAAACGAAATCATAATTGGCCATTAATATAACTTATTGGTTCTATTTTAATTTTTTTAAAATATCTTTGGCAATAACATCTACATCGAAACCGAAACGAGCATATACATCGCTGCCAGAACCAGAAACACCAAAAGAATCAATTCCAACAACAGCATCTGCAAATTCAAACCATGGTGCAGTTGCGGCGGCCTCTATTGCAACGACAAAACCAGCCAAAATTTTATTTTTATATTTTTCGTCTTGGTGCCTGAAATCGGCAACCGAAGGCATACTTACAACTTGAACTGCGTCACCTAATTTTTTTGCGACCGCCACAGCCAGCGGTACTTCTGAACCTGTTGCGACTATCGTAACACGGACCCGACGAGCGGTTGCCGGATAAATAACATACGCACCACGTCCAACACTTACGTTCTTTGGGGTCTGTACTTGCGGAATTTTCTGCCTAGATAAAACAATTACCGACGGATGTATTGTATCTGTAATGGCAGCTTGCCACGCATAGGCCACCTCTGTTCCATTACATGGTCTATATACATTTAAATTCGGAATCAAGCGCAACGCAGGCAGTTGTTCAACAGGTTGATGTGTTGGTCCATCTGCACCAACTGCAACGCTATCATGAGAAAAAACATATATAACAGGCAATCCAGACAGTGCCGCCAAACGAATCGATGGACGCATATAATCACTGAATACTAAAAAAGTTGAACCATATGGTCGCAAACCAGAAATTGCCAACCCGTTCATAATTGCGCCCATAGCATGTTCACGCACACCATAATTAATATAATTTCCTTTAAACTTTGGCGGAACTATATCAATGCTAAATTTTGTTTTAACATTTGTATTTTTGCCCAAATCCGCACTGCCCCCGATTAATCCCGCGCCACATGAAATTAAAGACTGTAAATAAATTCCAGATAACTCACGCGTAGAAATATCTTTATCTGATGAAGGTATCGGAATATTGTTTGTTTTTATATTGGGGGTATTTAGTACGTACTTTGCATTTGCCTCACGTGCGACTATAGCCCATAAATCATCGCCATCTGGTGAAATATATTTCTCTACCAATCGCATCATTTCCGAATCGCTTAAGGCCAAACCATGGGCGGCAGAAGTCCCAGCTAAACTTGAATCTGCACCAATAGTCGTCTTCGCTGCAATAAACATTGGACCACCGTTACCCACAGATTTTTGTAAAGCGCGATTTATTTTATTTAAATCGTTACCTGGTATAGACGCAACCGCCCAACCCGCGGCTTGCATACGCTCTATCATATTTATATCTGTCAATGCGCTGCCATCAATACTTACACCATTATCATCCCAAATCAAAACCAAATTATCTAACTTATATCTTCCCGCAAAAGTGATCGCTTCTGATGCAACGCCCTCCATCAAATCCCCGTCACTACACAAACAATAAATAACACCGTCTGTTCCACGAATTTTTTCTGCCAATGCCATTCCAACAGCGTTACCCACACCCTGCCCCAATGGTCCAGTTGTTGCCATAACTCCGTCTATACCAAACTCTGGAT
>CALXQT010000056.1 GCA_944390835.1 uncultured Alphaproteobacteria bacterium
CGTTAACGCGTTCGATTGTATCCAATGCGAAATAACGTTCAGACTCGTTTTGTGGTGCCTGAATTTGCCCTTCAATATAATCACCTGTTTTTAATCCGTACTTTTTTATTAACGCAGGCGACACATACAAATCATCTGGTCCAGCCAAATAGTTGCTTTCTGGGGCACGTAAAAAACCGAACCCATCCGCCATACGTTCTAAAACGCCGTCGCCAATTAAAGTAATTTTTTTATCAGCAGCAAACACACGCATAACCGCAAAACGTAACTGTTGCACGTTCAGTTGAGCAGGATTTTCAATCCCCATATCCTCAGCCATTTTCAGCAATTGCTGCGGCGTTTTTGCCTTTAATTCATTTATATGCATAAAAACCTCTTTTGGAAATTAGAGAATTGCGAGAGCCGCCTTCCCCTTGTTTAGATAGTAATATTATATACTTTTTTTGACAAAAAGTCAAGAGTGTGACAATATGCACTGAAAGTAAGGTCGTGAAAATTTAACTATTTTCCTTGATTTTTACGGGTTTTATTGCTCAAATTATATATATGATAAAAAAAGGAATGCGCGATGGCAGGAAGTATAAATAAAGTAATATTAGTAGGTAACGTTGGGCAAGACCCACAAGTTCGCACCACCCAAAGTGGTCAAAAAGTAGTAAGTTTCTCTTTAGCAACTTCAGATCGTTGGCGCGACCGGCAAACTGGGGAACAAAAAGAACAAACAGAATGGCATCGTATAGTAATATTTAATTCTAATTTAGTGGACGTAGCTGAACGCATGTTACAAAAAGGAACAAAGTTATATATAGAAGGCGCTCTACGTACACGCAAATGGCAAAACCAACAGGGAATTGATGTTTTCACCACAGAAGTTGTACTTAACCAATTCGCTGGTCAGATGGTAATCTTAGCCGGGGCAAAAAGTTTAGACGGAGCGTCTTCTAGCAATGATTATTCTTCCGGAACAACACAATCACAACCTCGCGAAGAAATATCTGTTTCCGATATTGGTGATGATATCCCATTTTAAAAAATCCGCCATTTGGCGGATTTTTTATTTTTTTAGAATCTATACGATCCTGAAATTTTGATGTTATGTAACTGTATAGTATTGTTATACTGATAACGATAATCTATACCAACTTGGAACCCGCTAGCCGACAACATCTCTATACCACCACCAATATTTGCCCACAACGGATCTACATCTACATCATAGTCTGTATAAGAATGTGCTAAAGCAAACTTATACTTTACATCATTAGGAGTTCCTAACACATCATACTCAACTCCGATTGATGCATATGGTCTTATTTGGAACCAAGCGGACGGATAAATTCGCTTTTGTGCAATCAATGAATATCCCGGTGTTAAAATGAAGTACCCATCTGATTGCAGATCCATATAATTCTGACCAGCCGCTTTTTCAGTAATATCAAAACCAAAATTATAACCAACCCTAGCATACATATTACCGACAATGTATTGGTTCAACCAATCATGCAATAATCCCCATTCACTGATTAAACTAAACGCCGTTCCGTCACCTTCAATATGTCCCATAAATGTTTGATCACGCGATACATCTAACATATGGATATCTAAAAATGCATTTCCATACAAACGTGTTTTTTCACCCAAAGTCTTCATCATATAACCGCCCAAACCAATATCTAAATCATCTACGGTTATATCTACAGTACCCGTCAAAGACTGATTCGGCAAATATCCTAGTTCTATCGTATCACTAGCATCACCAGAAGAATTTGATACGCGTGCAGTTAAACCAAATATCGTTGTTTCGGAATGCTGCCAATCAAACCCACCTGAAATATTAAACCGAGTCCCATTTGCATGAATACTATCTGTTTCTTTCTGACTAAAGAACCCATAGTCTATATCCAACCACGCTTTCTTTAAATTACGATTACGATTCCAAATAAATTCATCAAACATACGATCCTCAAAATCACGGAAACTGGTATGTTCATTTAATGAAATCATTGCAGACAATTGCTCTAATTCGCGCGCTTGGAACAAACGACTAAATCTCGCCAACGGGGCATTTTCACCCGTCATATTATAATATTCCATACGATCGTATAGCTCGTCTGCCATCTCAGCCAAGTTAGTTCCCTTAAAGATTTGAGGTATAACTTCTATTGGGCTGTTATTATTAAATTTAGTATTTATTAATTGTCCTGCAATCAGATCGTCCAAAGCGCCTGCAGAAACATATTCACCCTCCGTATGAGGAACTGCAGCACCTACAATCGGCTGTAATTTAAATACTTCGACTGGTCCACCAAAGCTAGGATCAAAAACGACATACAAGCTATCTGCGACCCCATCACCATCAGTATCACGTTCAGATACATAAACAGGCAACTCTGAATCTGATCCATTATATTGACCAAACCCTGGTTTCTTTAAAGTATCCAAATAGTTAATACACTGTGTACCATCGGCGTTACAGAACTTAACGTCTAAATTACGTAATTTTTCAAATGCATCTGTAATTTCGATACCGTTTTCTGCATGTAATAGCCAAATAGCTGTTCCCTGATCGACAATATCAAACAAAGTTATTCCTACTTGTGGTGCAGTTGCCGCAGTGTTATCAACAACCCCCGTTATATTAGAAATAAATTTATCTTCCACATTTATTAACGCCGAACCATTTTCTGCATTGGTAATTTCACCAACTTTGTTATCAGAAGTTGCTTCTATGGTAGACCAATAATTCTGAGAAGAGGTATTACCTGCACCGTTGTCATCATACGGCATGATGGCAGCCCACAAATCACTATTATTGCTAAATGTATAATTACCACCGATATTTAATTGTTTAATTCCCCAGAAATCAACACCACCTGAAACATTTCCATCTATGCTAATATCGGCCCAAGCATCTGATGCAGTTTTACCAAAGCGCAAATTATTTGCTTCTACATCACCGATTATATTTACCATATCAGCGTTTATGTTTAATTCACCAGAAACTTGCTCTATTCCACCAACAGCAAATTGAGAAGCGTTTATTGTATAATCTTTCCCAACAATATTTATGCTGCCTTCTGGTAGTACATCTGCATAATTTTGATATAACATCCCAGAATCTTTAGTAGAGAAGACATCAGCAGAAGTTAAGCCATTCCCTTTGATTTCAATTGTACCAATATCATTTGCAGCAAAATTTCCTGCGTTTATTATTCCTGCGCCAGAATCTAATTCCAACGTACCTGTATTATCAATCGCTGCCAAAGTAATACCGTCCTCTGCAACGATTACCAGAGATCCATTATTATTAATATTTGATGCAGAAAAACTATTTACATTGAAAGTGGTGCTTGCCCCAGCAGCAATTGTCACGTTGCCGGTGCCCTCTCCTTCAAATATTACATCATTAGCAAGTTCAAATAAAGCGGAGCCAGATGCTGCAGAATAATTACCTGTAACTTGCATTCCAAGTCCCGCGAACGTCACATTATCAGTCAATATATTTAATGCACCACCACTTGTTCCTTGAACAACATTACCAGAAACAACAACATTATCAGACGCCGCTACATTAGCAGAATAATTAGAATCTATATTAACAAAAGCCCCAGATTCAATATTCAGAGCACCCATTTGTATATTAGGTATAGCATTAGAATTTGCAATAATGTCTAATGTTCCGGCATTGGCTGTAATATTACCAACTTTAACAGACTGTGCTGCCGTTAAAGTTACCGCACTAGAAACAGTTTCACTTCCTTTATTAATTGTTAAATCACCCATGCTAATAATATTACCACTTGCGTTTAGCACCCCAGACGTAAGCACATTTCCACCAACTGTCACAGCAGAATTTTTAGATTCTAGCGACAACGTATTATCAGCACCTAAATCTATGTCACCCGTAATTTCTACCTGAGCAGTCTCTGACTTCAAAGCAAAATTATTAGAAGGACTATTAACAACCAATCCACTTGCTGGTTTTGCATTAACACCATCAAACCATAAATCACCTGTAATATTTACTGCGCCATTCTTGGCTGTAATAAAATAGCCACCTGCATTCAACAAGGCATCTTCACCCACAGTTAACGAACCAACATTGGTACTACCTGAAACAATCGAAACTTTTGCTTCATCAGAAACCGCCATGTTGCCGTTAACAGTTAACTGTTGAGAAACGTCATTACCAAACGTTAAATTATTACTTGCCCCAGCTGCGGTTACTTGTCCGAAAGTCATCGTAGCTGCCGCAAAAGTTGCATTATAGGCACCAACACCAGTTTGCGAGGCATCTAATAAACCGTTAACAGTTAAAGATCCATTATCTGAAGAGATCACAAAAGCCTGATTCCCAGAAGCATTTGCAAAAACATCACCATTACCAGATAAAGTCCCAGTGTTACCAAGTACAAAATTACCACCTATTTTAATGGAACCGTCGGCTACAACATTATACGTAGTATTGCCAATATTTAAAGCACCACCAGTAATATCTATAGTACCACTAGAACCGTTATCAGAAACAACATTAACACCACCAACCAAAGCATTCAGGTTAACGCTACCATCTTGAACGGCTATTGACCCAATGGTCATAGCACTACCATTTGTGTCTGAACCTTTAATAGTAGTCGTGCCATTTTTATTTACTAACGCACCGCCTATACTAATATCCTTAGCATTAATATAAGTTGTACCCGATTCGTTCGTTACATCTTTTGCAATTGTTATAACACCGGTGTCATCAGTCAAAGCTAAAACTTCCAAGGCTCCGCTTGAATTCACGATGCTATTCAAACTAACCGTTTGACCATCTAAAGTCATTACACCACTATTAGATACATCGCCACTAACTTGCAGATTTGTTTCTGCCGCAATTTCTGTTGTTAATGTAGCACTGTTTACATTATTACCAACAATATCACCATTAATAATGATACCGCCAACATCTGTTTGAATATTTAAAACACCAAAGTTATTGACATCCCCACCAATTGTAAAGGCATCTGCCTTTAGCGACATATTTGCCCCAGTATTATACGACGGATTTTCCACAGAATCGTTTACCAACCCGTTAATAACGCTGCTTTTTATTTCTAATTCATCATTAGTAACATTTAAAGTAAAACTGTTAAGTTTATTAGAGAAAACGTTTAACCAACCATCAGTAGTTACAGCAGACCCAAAAGTTAAACTTCCTGTCTCAAGGCGAAACGTATTATTTACATTCATGGCACTTAAATCCATGCCATACACCAAATTTGTCGTTCCTGTGGCGATCATAGTCAGATCACCAGAACTATTAATAGACGCCCCGTCTGCCCCACCACTAACAGTGATATTGGTAGCGTTCATAACCATATCTGCACTATTAGAAACACTTCCAGAAACAACTATATCGCCACCAGCCACCAAATCCATTGTAGAACTAGCGTTCGTTATACTACCATTAACATCTATATTGCCAACAGTGTTTATATTTATGTCTCCGGCATTATTAATATTATTGATATAACCTGGCGCACTTTCACTTCCAATCGTAACTGTATTTGCGGTAATCGTTGTTGTATTACCTGTACCAGAATTAGAAAAATTAGCTATATTCGCCGCACCACTTATGTTGATTATTGTATCGCCACCAGTTACATTAACACCACCGGTTTCCATAGAAGATGAATTCATCAATGAAAAACCATTAGCAATAGACATTTCGTCTTTTACAGAAAACAGCGCCACGTTTGCCACACTAAAAGCACCAGCGGCATTAACACTACCCAAAGAAATATTTATTGGTTGCGCACCATCAATTGTATTAAAGGCTAAACTGGCATTTTCAGATATTTCTAATAAATTATTTACTGTTATGTCTTTGCCCGCAGACAAGGTGAATCCATTAATTGCATTCGGTGCGTATATTGATCCCTGCTCCAAAAATTCTGGCAACTCCGTACCGATATACATATTATTTGTCAGATTAATACCGTCAGCAAAAACGGTGCCTTCTGTACTAGCAATTAACCCACCAGTATATGCTTCACCTGATACAGGTTCTGGTACGACATCAGCGGCCTGAACCCCTAACGGAGTAAGGCACAACATAAAAAATATTGTCTTTTTCATCATATTTCTATTTCTTTCCAACCATTTTTATGATTATATTATTGCACAATTTGTCAAATAAGACAAGAATGAACTATAAAAAACTTAATAATATTAGGAATAAGGAGAAAAAATATGTTTTCTATAAAAAGCGTTCATGCACGTCAAATTATGGACAGCCGTGGTAACCCAACAATTGAATGCGATGTCGTATTAACAGGTGGCGCATTCGGTCGTGCGGCAGTACCATCAGGCGCGTCAACAGGTTCTTTTGAGGCGCTAGAACTACGTGATGGCGGTAGCGCTTATATGGGTAAAGGCGTCTTAAAGGCCGTAAAAAACGTTAATGAAATTATAACTCCTGCAATTATCGGTATGGACGCATCCGACCAAACAGCGCTAGATGAAAAAATGTTGGCATTAGACGGAACACCAAATAAAGAAAAACTGGGCGCAAATTCTATATTAGCAGTATCTTTAGCCGCAGCACATGCTGTCGCAAAACAGAAAAATATTCCTTTATATAAATATATTGCAGACATATACGGCAATTCAAACCCGGTTTTATTACCTCGCCCTATGATGAATATTATCAACGGTGGAGCTCATGCAGATAATGGATTGGATGCACAGGAATTTATGATTATACCAAACGGTGCAAAATCAGAATCAGCCGCCATTCGTATGGGATCAGAAATATTCCATAATTTAAAATCAATATTAAAGAAAAGTGGTAATTCCACCAACGTCGGCGACGAAGGCGGCTTCGCACCAAACTTTCATTCATGTGATGAAGCCTTAGATACAATAATATCAGCGATTCGTGCTGCTGGATATAAACCAGGCGAAGAAGTATCTATTGGTCTGGACGTTGCCTCTTCAGAGTTCTACAAAGACGGTATATATTATTTCGAAGGAAAATCTATGACCGCAGATCAAATGATAGAATATTATGATACATTAATTTCTAAATACCCAATAATCTCCATAGAAGATGCACTGGCTGAAGAAGACTGGGAAAACTGGAAAAAGCTGACGGATAAAATAGGTTCAAAATGTCAGCTAGTTGGTGACGACTTGTTTGTTACCAATCCTGCTCGCCTAAAGAAAGGAATTGACGCAGGAGTTGCAAATGCTATATTAATAAAAGTAAATCAGATTGGCAGCCTAACGGAAACATTACGCGCAATAAAAATGGCACAAGATGCAAATTATGGCGTAATAATTTCACATCGTAGTGGCGAAACAGAAGATACCACTATCGCTGATTTAGCCGTTGCAACAAACGCTGGTCAGATCAAAACAGGTTCTATGTCTCGTACAGATCGTATGGCAAAATATAACCAGTTATTACGAATCGAAGAAGAACTTGGCAGTAACGCAAAATACGGTATATAAAAGATATAATGACTACTTCTTTTAATATTTTGCTGTTTATAAAGTACTTGCTGGCAATTATGATTGTCATCGCAATCATATTCACTCCGGCGTGGCTCGCCAGACAAACAAAGAAAGACAAATATGATATGGTTTTAGTTCGTCTTGCTAGCTGGGTTCTTTGTTGGACAGGAATTACTTGGCTGTGGTCATTATTCTGGTCTTCTAAAAAATAAAAATCCCGCATTTGCGGGATTTTTAACTCAATATGCACAAAAACAGCCTTTGTTCAAAGACGTAAAAAAGTCTTAAAACTTACATATCTTTTTGCTGCTTTTGAGCCAATGTACCATTAATACGCTTATCAAGCAACTCTACTTTTAAATTAACGATATCTGCAGCGGCTCTCTTATAACCAGCACGATGAACCGTAGCAATACCTTTTAACATATCATTCTTTTTTTCCGTCATGTTCTATGCCTCTTTACAAACATCTCTCGGATTAAAGGAAATATATACTAATAAACTTTTTTTGTCAAGTCCTTTCGTGTATTTCCAAAATCCGACAAATTATTGTGTACAGCCGTACATTCCGCAAACATCTGCGTCTTCTGGAGCCACATACTCTTCAACAACCGTTACTGGGACGGGTTGCTCTTCTGTATAATGTACTTCTTTTACAACTTTAACTCGACGATTAGCAGCGTTTGCAACACCATCACCCGTTTGAACAGCCAAGTCTTCCTCGCCAGCAGAAACCGCAACTATCTGACTTGCAGGGATACCATAATTTATCAACATTTTCTGAACCGCCTCTGCACGACGTCCACCCAATGCATAATTATAATCCTTGCTACCCATAGTGTCTGTATGTCCAACAACAGAAACTTTTATGTTTTTGCTGCCCTGGGCCGCAGTTGCTAATTGCTGAATCAATTCTTGATATTCTGGCTTAATCGTCGCCTTATCGAAATCAAACATTATTTCAAAGACTTCTTCCATAACGTGCTGTTTCGGTTCTAATGGAATCTGTTGAACCTTAATGAATGTTTTCTCATAAGTTTTATCAGCATTTTCTTGCAGTTTATCAAGGCGAGCATTTATTGCGGCCAACTCTGCCCGCATAGCCATCATCATGTTAATAAATTCTTCACGTGTAACAAGTTCTTCATTTACCTGCGGAATTTCTTCTTTTTCTTCCACAGGTACACAATTCACATCACCTTCTCGCACGCACTTTCTAACGCTGCTATCATTTATCGTTTCATCCCCGCCATAAATATTTTGATTAAATACCAAAGGTTGTACAGGAACAGGATTAATTAAATGCTCAGGGACATTAACATTGTTTACAATGATGACACCCTCACGCGCCTTACCTGCCCCATTCATAGCAGCCATATTACGAGTATCAGGATAATACGCCTGTGCAGTTTGTTGCTTATCACTAGAAACAGTTATCAAAGTTTCATCATTTGTTGTAACAGTTGTTTCAGAAACCGTTTTTACAATCTTGCCGTTAGAGCACTCGCTTAATGCAGTCATTGTTTTATAATACCTGTCACGACACTCTTGTGCGGTAGCAGCCTGACCACTTGCCGCAGCAGACAACCAACAGTCATACTTTGCTTGTGCTTCTGCCGCCAATTCAGGATTTGTCACACTAGCATCATTTTTTAATTGATCTAGCAAATTATTATATGCCGTATACAACTCAAAAGATTCTTGTTCATCTTCAACCGGCCAATTATCCAAAATTTCTGGGAATGGTAATTCACCACTAAATGCTGCAACCGCCTTTTGCGCAAAGAACTCACCCATATCAGGATATCCGCTTGTCCGAGCATTGTATATTGCATAAGAACGATAATTCATTGCCAACTGATTTAAAAAGGAATCTTTGTGCGGTGCAGAATAAACATCTAAACTTTCTACATAATCAACTGTTGGTGTTGAAACAGGTGCGTACTCACCATTATTATTACTACCTGCGCACGCTACCAACGTTGCAACCGAGGCAACTGCCAACATACGGCTAATAACAAACATCGAGGGCATAGATTTATTTTTCATAAAAATTCCTTTTTATAATCTCTTAATATTATACGTTTTTTCACCATATGAGTAAAGAGAAAAAGTATCACAGGAATAAGTAAACTAAGTACAAATTTTTAATTACCAAATAATGATGTTGCAAAAGAACTTATTGAACCAATAGAAGAACTCAAACCACCACTGTTTGAAATACCACTAACTGTTTCTAATATAGAACTTGTATTTGTCGGTTCTCCCAAAGTATTAATTGTATTCATTAAGAATTCACCCCACATAGCACGCTTTTTCGCGCTTAACTTAGCATTTGAACACTGTTCTACTTTTGCCAATAATTTCGAAGCCATAGTTAATTCAGATGTAGTATAATCAGCCTCAGAAAAATCAACCAAGTTAAAAATTTCATAAATGTCAGATACAGTTACCTTATTTTTAGACGAACACTGCGAAGCTGGGGTACCATCAGAACAATACGTTGCGAGCCCTACTTTTGGGAAACCGCGCCATACCATGTCTGCATTTCCATCACCTTCAAAATGATCAAAACAAATTTTTTCGTCCATACCAGTTAAAGCCCAACGTTCCACAGCTGCTTTATAACCACCATTGGCAAGTTCACATGGCTCACGTCCCAAAACCGTTTTTACTTTATCTGCAGACATCGCCCCAGTTTTTGCCCATTCTTTAACTATATTATTTACAAAATTTATTTCTTGTGTGCTGGGAATACATTCAGCCGTTAATTCTTTTTGTTTTGCGCTTAATTGTTGAACATTACCTATAAAATTCAAAACAGTCGGTACTAAACTCGTTGCCGTAGAAGAAGTTGACGTTTCCTGTGCAGCAACTGGCGCAGCTTTATTAATAGTAACAGCCTGAGCAGGAATACCCGCCAAGCATACCATTCCACCTATAAAAAATAGTAAAACTTTTTTCATCTCTCTTGGGATGAATTATAACATAAAAAAAGTTTGGAATAAATATAAAAATTGCTTTTTACTTATATTCGCGATAAACTATAAACGTGAAAAAAGATAAACGTAATTTTATAATATTTTTTAAGCATAGACGTCTGACGCGTCTATGGCAATTTTTCTTTACTGGTTGGGGTTTGGTAATGGTGGCCGCATTAATTGCCGGCGCTCTATTTACAAAACAATTGTTATGGACACCCATATCTGCAATAAATATGACGGATATTGTCAGTAATCAATTTAAAATGACTAACGCTTCGTTTTCTGGTACCGACACAAATGGTGAACCCTTTTTTATCCAGGCTGCTAGCGGAAGACAAGAATATAACAGACCCAACATTATCCTATTAGATAAAGTTTCTGGAAATACCGTACGTATATCAAACGGTCAAAAAATAAAAGACGACATAACCGCAGATTCTGGCGAATACGACCGCATAAAAAAAACAATTGTACTAACAGATAATGTGCGTGTAGATTCAAGCAACGGTGATAAAATTAGAACAAAAGAATTGGTGATAAAGCTATGAAACAATCAGTATTACGTGTTCAACACCTTTCAAAGTCATACGGAAGACGTATGGTAATTAAAGATATTTCGATGGAAGCACATCAAGGCGAATCGGTTGGTTTATTGGGGCCGAACGGTGCTGGAAAGACAACTGCTTTCTATTGTATAACAGGACAATTAAATGCCACTGGCGGACAAATATTTTTAAATTCACAAGACATAACACATTTGCCTTTTTATCAACGTGCACGCTTACATATAGGTTACCTACCCCAAGAAAACAGCGTATTCCGTGGATTAACCGTTGAACAAAACATTATGGCAATCCTAGAAGTTGTTGAACCCAGCAGAAAAAAGCGTAAATATAAGTTGGACGCATTACTAGACGAGTTTTCAATAAGCGCACTGCGGCGCAGTCCTGCCACAGCGTTATCTGGTGGTGAACGTCGACGTGTAGAAATTGCACGCGCACTTGCAAACGATCCAAAGTTTATCTTATTAGACGAACCATTCGCAGGTATTGACCCAATCGCCGTAAATGAAATTAGAGAATTAGTATCACAATTAAAAAATCGTGGCCTAGGTGTTATAATAACTGATCATAACGTACGTGAAACCTTGGGAATTACAGATCGTAGTTACGTATTACATGACGGGAAAATATTAAAGCATGGTACAACGCCAGAAATAGTAAAAGATGAAATGGTTAAAAAGGTTTATCTTGGGGAAGATTTCGTGATGTAATAAAAATTAAACTGTAATTTAATAAAACGCCCCGAAGGGCGTTTTTAAGAATCCTCGTCTTCTTCATCTTCATCTATATCGACAGCATTCAAATCAATTTCTTTTGGTACACCCAAAATATCTTCAATTTTTTCAGACGCTGCATCAATATCAATTTTATGCAATACGGCAAATTCCTGAGCCATACGTTCCAAAGCCCGTAAATATAACTGACGCGCAGAAAAAGTCATCGTATCAGTCGCATTACGACGTTGTAAATCACGTACAACCTCTGCCAATTTCATTGGGTCGCCAGAATTTATATTTTCTTCATACTGCGCTGCACGACGCGCCCAAATCATACGCTTTGCCCCTGCCTTGCCCTTAGCCGCAGAAATTGCTTCATCCATTTTCTTTATAGATGTTAGCGGGCGTAATCCCGAAATTTCAGCGCGTTCAATCGGAACACGTAATGTCATATGGTTACGTTCAAAATCAATAACCAACATTTTTATCTTTTGACCAGCGACAGTTTGTTCCTCGATGCGAACCAATTTCCCGACACCTTGTGTAGGATAAACAACGTACTGCCCCGTTTTAAAATCTAATTTCTTACTTGGCATAATCTGAATACCTTTTACAGTTGCCATTCTCTCTGTCCCAGATATTATAGCACAAAAAACAAGAAAAACAAATATTCGACATAAAAAATAAAAATGCCTTTTTTAAGGCATTTTAGAAAATTACCTGACAGGGCGTCGTAAAGACCCAGAAGTTCTACGAACGCTAGATTCGCGACTACCCGATGTGGTACCAGTGGATACCGCACATACCCACTCACCATTCTGAAGAACTGCCGCCTGTCCATCTGGACAATCTGGTTTTTCCAAATTCCACGCAAAACAACTGCCACGCAGATACGAAGAATATGTGGCATTATCGCCCCCCCCATAAGTATATGCGCCATATTCTGGGTTCCAGTAACCTTCCGGTTGACCACTACACCACTTACGATCCCCAAAGCATTCTATGCAATTACCTTCAGCGTCGCACAATTCTACTGGGTATGCGGTCGTCTTATAACCAGTATTAGCCCTGTCACCGCTGCCCATAGTTTTTCCGTTTTCTAAATCACGACACCATAATTTTTGACATTCTGCCGCATCAATATCGTCTATGTCACTATGAGATACTAAAACATATCCTGGCCCACATTTAAATTCCGCGGCGTTCGACAAACCGACACCTGCAAAAAGGGCACAATTTATAACAAATAAAGAAAATAAAATATTTTTCATTCCTAATTCTCTTTTATATTCATTGTACACGTTTTTATCTTTTTTTGCAAACGCCTTTTTATAGCTTATTGCCCTAACCCAGCCGGAGAGAAACGTCCAATATTATTAAACAGTTCTTGCAAAGCATTTAATTCTATTGCAGCTGGTATCGGTGTTTCATCCTCTGAAATCATGACATCAGGTAAATCAGCATCATGTAAAATCCGAATATCTGTGACCTTATTACCATCAACCCACGCCAATAAAACAGTCTTATTATCGTACTTTAATGGTATTGGGCCCCGATAATTTTCATCAACGCCATAGTAAATCCAAACCTCGTCCCCATAAATTGTCTTTACCTGTGGAGATCCAATTTCCTGCGTAAGCTGTGACGTAGTTTTTATATTTGCAACAACGGATTCTACATCAGACGGAAACACATACCCACGATGTTTCGTCTGAAAAGTACACGCTGCAAGAAAAACCATTAAGAATAGAATAATTTTTTTCATACCAAAAATTTACTACAAAGCAGACATATATTGCAACATAAAAAGGAGCCGCCCACCAACACACAAGGTGGGCGGATTCTATCCTTCACCATTCTCTTTAACTTCTGGTGCATTCATCATAGCAAAATGAGCAATATATTTTTTCAATTCACTACGATAATGATTATTTTCTTTTGCTTCTTCTACTAACCGATCAAAGTTAGGATTTGCCGCACGGGCTGCCCCAAAGCGGCTTTCGGTTTTCAAAAAGTCTTCTAAAGGCGTTGGATTATCAACGCTAGAATCCATAGTCAACGGACTTTTGCCTTCTAATACCAAAGACGGATCAAATCGATACAAAGGCCACGCACCTGTGCTTACCATTTGCATTTGATGTTCCGCACCGTTTTGTAATGCGAACCCATGCGCAATGCATGGTGCGTACGCCAATATAATTGAAGGACCAGGAAAGGCTTCTGCTTCGCGGAAAGCACGAACAGCTTGCGCTTGGTTTGCCCCAAGAGCAATTTGCGCAACATAGGCACCAGACATCATCGCAATCATACCTAAGTCTTTTTTAGCATGTTCCTTACCACCAATAGCAAACTTCATACTTGCACCAAAAGGTGTCGCTTTTGATTGTTGCCCCCCTGTATTGGAATAACCTTCGGTATCCAAAACTAAAATATTGACGTTTTCACCGCTATGCAATATATGGTCTAAACCACCATAACCAATATCATAGGCCCAACCATCACCACCAATAATCCAAACAGATTTATCAACCATTTCGCCAACCAAACTACGTGCTAACGCAGCGCGCGGCGAATCGATTTTATCTAACTGATCACGAAGTTCTTTTTCTATTTCTCGTTGCTTATCTGGGTTACGTTCTGCAAATTTTTCTTCAACATTCGGTATATTTAACTCAAACAATAATCCCTTTAATGTTTCACGCTTTTGATTCAAAGCTATACGCATACCTAAGCCATATTCAGCGTTATCTTCAAATAATGAATTAGACCACGCTGGACCTCGTCCATTGGAATCATGCGTCCACGGTGTTGTCGGTAAATTCGCCCCATAAATTGACGAACACCCAGTTGCATTGGCGACAACCATACGATCCCCAAACAAGTGCGACAACATTTTAATATAAGGCGTTTCACCGCATCCTGCACAAGCACCAGGAAATTCAAAATAGTGCGGCAATAGTTCAACGTGTTTAGGAATATTTAAATTCAATTTTTCACGCGAAATATCCGGAATATTTTGCGCTGCATCAAATGCCTTTTGTTGATTTTCGGCATCTTTTAACGCCATCATAGACAATGCCTGCACAGGGCAATTCTTAACGCAAACATTACAGCCTGTACAATCCGCCGGCGAAATATTCAAAGTAAAGTACATATCTGGTCCCAATTCTGGCGTTTTCATTGGAACAACTATTACACCATTTTTACGCGCCTCCTCCGCTTGTTGCGCTGTCATTGCTTTAATACGAATCGCTGCATGTGGACATAAAGTTGAGCACTTTCCGCATTGAATACATTTTGATAAATCAACTGTTGCGACGCGTTCTGAAATAGCGCGCTTTTCATATTTAGCAGTCCCAACAGGATATTGCCCTGCCCCGAACTCGCCGTCTACTTTAAACCTAGAAACCGGTAATGAGTCCCCACGCTGTGCCGCCATTTCCCCCAACGTACCAGCGATTTCAGCAGGCGCATCCAGCGTCATCGCAGGGACAAAATCAGGCGCAAAATTTGAAACAGATGACGGCAACATGTACTCGTGCAAATATTCAGATGCTTTATCTACTGCGGCCCAGTTAGCCTGAACAACATCCATACCCTTCTTCTTATAAGTTTTTTCAATCGCAACCTTTGCACTTTTTGCTGCCACTTCCGGATCAATTACACGGGTCAAATTAAAGAAATTCAACATAATAAACGTATTAATTCTATTACCCAGCCCCAGTTCCGCAGCAGCGGCATTAGCATTCAAAAAATAAACCTTTGCCCGCAAACGCATCAAGTGCTCTTGACTTTCACGCGGCAAATTTGCGAATGCTACATCTGGCTCCATAGACGTGTTTATCATAACGGTACCGCCAGCACGCAACCCCTTAAAAATATCAAACCGTTGCGCAATCATAAAATTTGAAACGCTTATAAAATCAGCAACTTCTATTAAATACTGGCTTTGAATAGGTTTATCTGAAAATCTGATATGAGACGCCGTCAAACCACCAGACTTTTTAGAATCATATACAGCATAAGACTGTGGATATAAATCAGAGTTTTCACCAACTATTTTTACAATATTCTTTACAGCCCCAACTGTACCGTCAGAACCAATTCCATATAAAATTGCCGTTTTAAAATTAGGATCTTGAACCGAGAAAGCAGGATCTGTTTTTAAAGATAAGCCGCTTAAATCGTCTTCAATTCCGACTGTAAAGTTATGATGTAATTCATTTCTCATTAAATTTTCATACACAGCCTTTACATCACGAGGTTTGAATTCTTTTGATCCCAAACCATAACGACCCCCAAAAACTTCTGCGCTATCCCCAACGACAGTTTTTACATCTTGATACAATGGCTCTCCTAAAGCGCCCGGTTCTTTACATCTGTCCAAGACAGCAATACGTTTTACCTTTTTAGGCAGCACTTCCAAAAACGCCTCTTTAGGAAAAGGACGGAATAAATGTACTTTTACAAGTCCTAAACCTTTTGGTAAATGCGGTAAAGTTTCTTCTATCGTTTCGCATGCGCTGCCCATAGCAACAATTATGTTTTCTGCTTTTGGGTCACCGACATAATCTACCAAGTGATACTGACGACCTGTTAACTTAGCAAACTTATTCATACAGTCTTGTACAACTTCGGGAGTTTTAGCATACAATGGGTTTGCCGCCTCACGCCCTTGAAAAAACACATCTGGGTTCTGAGCGGTACCACGCACAGTCGGCTTATCTGGCGACATGCCTCGTGCACGATTTTGCAACACCAAATCATCTGGTATCATTTCATGCAAAACATCATCGCTAATTCTATCCAGTCGTGATTCTTCATGACTTGTACGAAAACCATCAAAGAAATGTAAGAACGGTACCCGAGTACGTAGTGTAGCCGCATGAGCGATTGCCGCCATATCATGCGCCTGTTGTACACTATGGCTAGACAATAGTGCAAACCCAGTCGAACGAACAGACATAACGTCGCTATGATCGCCGAAAATTGACAGTGCATGCGTAGCCAATGCGCGTGCCGCCACATGCATAACAAACGGCGTTTGCTCACCCGCAATTTTATACATATTAGGAATCATTAACAATAAACCTTGTGATGCGGTGAACGTAGTTGCCAAAGACCCCATTTGTAAAGCACCATGCATAGCACCTGCAGCACCACCTTCGGATTGCATTTCTATAATATTAGGAATTGCACCCCAGATATTTTTTTTATGCTGAAAAGACCATTCATCCGCCAATTCCCCCATAGTACTACTTGGTGTAATCGGATAAATCGCCGCAAAATCAACGCACCTATACGCGACATCTGCCGCAGCCCAGTTTCCATCAACTATTAAATTTGCCATTTTATCTTTCCTTAAAAAATTCGTACGGGCTATATGATACCCCGAAAATCAAAACAAGGCAAGATTTATAAAACTTGACAAAATTAGACCACTAAATTCAACATTTTATGGTCGAAATATCAAAGGCTATTTCTTATCTGATTTCTTTTCCTTATCGTCAGATTTTTTATCATCAGATGCTTTTTCATCAACAATCTCTGCATTCAATGAGGTTACATCTTCTGGAGTTGCTGGTACAATTTGTGCACGTGCATTCAATTTTGACATCGCACGAACCATATCCATTGCTCGTTGCAGTTGATAATCTAACGCATCTTTTTCTTCATCCGTTAACTCTTTATCTTCTGCTTTCTTTTTGTCATCTTTTTCTGATTCCTCGTTTTTCAAAGCGTTTTTAAATGAAGCCTCTGAATATAAACTTTCTTTACGTTCTATGACCTCTATTTTACTTTGTAGAACTTCTATATCTGGGGTAATTCCCTCATTCTGAATAGAACGACCAGATGGCGTATAATAACGAGCAATTGTTATATGAATGGCGGTTCCGTCACCAAGAGGTTTCTGTTGTTGAACGCTTCCCTTACCAAAAGATTGTGACCCCATAACCAGCGCACGACCATTATCCTGCAAAGCGCCCGCAACAATTTCAGACGCAGAAGCCGAACCATGATTTATCAAAACAACTACAGGTTTACCATTAGCCAAATCACCAGGTTTTGCGAAATTACGTTCTATATCAGTTTTCTGCTTTCCACGCGTAGAAACAATTTCCCCAGCGTCTAAGAAAGCATCCGCCACATCAATTGCAGACGTTAAATACCCCCCTGGATTATTTCGTACATCTAATACATAACCAATAACATCCTTTTTTTCTAACTTTTCCAGTGCTTTATCCAGTTCTTTGGCAGTTGTTGCCCCAAAATCAGAAATACGGATATATCCAATTTTTTCATCTGTATCTTCATCAGCCCCAGCAATTGATTTTTCTTCGTATTTTACAGATTCAACCTTAATTATTGCACGTTTTAAAGTAATCGTACGCGGTTCTTCACCATCAGAAATAATTG
>CALXQT010000057.1 GCA_944390835.1 uncultured Alphaproteobacteria bacterium
ATAAGGCCACATGCGTTTATAATTATTTATAAACGCATTCCTTGCCAATTTACTAATACTACCTTCTGCCGACATAATTATACCTATTCTTTACTTCCATTCTTCTTCTGCAGATATGTTTGTATCATAAGTTTGTTTTACCCCGCCACCCATAAGGTTATCTTTCACCCATTTGCCAACTTTACGCTTGGTCTGAGCCCCCAACACCCTATCTATCGTTATTTCGCGGACGGCCATGCTTAGTTTTCTTATATCAGGTGGCGGACTATACGGCTTTTCCGGCACAAAACGAATTGTCATGGTATTATCGGTAATAACAGAACTCGGAATATCCATCGTAAACGGCCCATCAAGCCCAACGTGCCATACCCCAATTTCTGTATCATTAACAAAAACTGTGACTTTCTGATATTTAGATATTTTTGGTGGATACACGCCGAAACCATCCATAGTTATACGTAACGCCACCTCTTCTGCTTCTGGTATATATAAACGCATAACTGTACTATCCCCAACAGCACAACGATGCTCTGGTTCTTGTCCGCCCCAACCATCGGCAGTTTTTACAAACTCGGCACTATTTCCACCCTCTTTAAAGGTAATAGGGGTCCCTAAAATATAAGGTCGGAAAACTTTAGTATCCACATTTGTTGATAAAATTTCGTTTTCTAAACGCTTATTATACAATAAGGTATACCCCCCCCATCCGCCGACAGCGACGCCTATTATAATCAACGCAATAAGAGCACGACGATAACCTTTTCTCATTTTTTCCTTCCTGTTATAAGCTAGTCAGAAACTGCAAATCTAAAGAGCATAAAAGCCCCAAGGATTTATCGCTAGAATAAATCCTTTCTTTAAAGGCAATACCCTTTTGTTCCAATTTTTCTTTTAACAGTTTCCACGACTCTTGTTCTCCTATCCTGTTCATGTCATCAAGCATTATAATAAAGGAAGAGTCCAAATTGTCAACTACATCTAGAATTTGTGGTCTAGAATATCGCTCACTGCCCAACGGGCCATCTATCATAATCATATTAAATTTCTTACCTTTTATTGCATCTTTAAATCCAACATAGGTTCTTGACTTATATGGTGGAACAACTTCGACCATTTCCACGTCTAACAATTTAATATATCTATCTGCTCCTGGAAAGTTCTTTTCAAAGAAACTTGCCCAATCAGGATTATTTTCGCAAATGATTAAATCTGCGTTATTATTCTGAGCATATTGCACCATCAATTTAGAAGATTGTCCCAAACCACACTCTAAAATGCTAGCTGGTTTTACTTCGTTCAACACACGATATAATACATACAGCACAATGTAAGAAACCGCCCACCGTCCCGGAGAAACGCTTTTATCTTTTAACCATGTACTATTAATTATGGTATCATGGTAAATATTTGCCCAATATGGTTCAGAATATAACTTTGCTATATTCCGTTGTTTTGTCTCAATTTCTATAGGCAAACTTTTTAAATCGTTAGCTATACCAGATTGAATTTCCGCAATAGCGGCACCAGTTTGTTCTGTTGCATTTTTTATAGCAGATTGTTGTTTATCTAACTCTGCAATAGCATTTAATATATCTGAATTATTTTGCGACATTTTCTGAGTTAAACCAGTAACAGAATGTATACATTCATTTAACTGATTATTATTTACATTTAATTGATCTTTAAAGCTATCGTTTATCCCAGATATTGTCTTTGATAAATCAAAATTATATTTCAATACTTGCTTGATCAACTCAGTAATAGAATTAACATTTTCAATCAAAGTTTTCTGATGTTCATCTGTACCGGCTTCAATCTTTTGATTTAATTCAGATATTACATCAGACAAATCTTTGTTATACTCCAATATATTCTGAGATAAATCAGAAACACTGCTTATACTGTTTATAATTTGCTGCTGATTTTGCAGCAGTCCGTCTCCTATGTTTTTATTTACCCCGACTATCGCATCAGATAAATCTGAGTTATTTTTCAGTATTTTATGCGCCAAATCTGAAACGAAATTTATACGATCAATTAAACGATTATATTTAGCATTTAATCGATCATCAAAACTGCTATTTAATCCAGTAAGCGAGTCGGATAAATCAGAGTTAAGTTTCAATAAATTCTGTATAAATTCAGAAACAGAAGTTAGATCCTTAATTACTCGACTAATCTGATTGCCCAATGCAGTATCAAGAGTTTCTTTTAAAAAGGACTGTTCTGTCGCTAATATGTTTAATTGGTTATGCAAGCCCTCAATATTCTGCTTTAATTTGCTATCTAGACTATAATTTAAATTTATGATATCGTTTTCAAATGCCTTCACTAAATTCGCATAAAAATCATAAAAATTGTTTCTTAAGTCTACCGATACAATAGTACTTATTTTTGAAACAGCAGAATATAAATTTTGCTGTAAATTGTTAATTTCTTTGTCAAGACTATTACCTATTTCCGCCTTTAAACTAGTCACACCTGAAGTCAGTAACTTTAATTGGTTAGTTAAATTCGTATTTATTTGCTTTATTGAATTTTGTATTATTTTTTCTATTTCTTCTGATTTAACATTTTGTGATTTAATAGCATCATTAACAGTATTACCTATTGATTGCAGAGCCCCTAAGATTTCCGAATGTTTATCACGAACATAAAACTTCAAACCACAAAATTTTATTGTTTTTATGTATTCACTTTTTTTTAAATATAACTTAGAACAAATTCTTTTCCATAATTCGGCATTACCGCTCCAACCCATAATAGCACTTTTTCCCTTTTCACAAACATCATTATCTGTTACTTCATAAATCTGTATTTTCTTTGAAATATCATAAAGCTTTACAGACTTTTCCGTCTCATTATTTACTACATTTAAAAAGTTTATCTTTTTCAAATTTGGAAATTTCTCTGCAATAAACTTAGTAAATTTAATAATTTCTGACAGAGAATCCTGACGTGCCGCAACAAAACAAACATCTGTCCTAGTTCTTAATAATTCCCGCATTCTATTTGCACGTTTCATAAATATTTTCTGAAATTCTGGTAAATATTCTTCAACTGATAAAGATATTGGGAAATGATGCAAACTAAGCATCCCAGTTTCTAGGTCTACAACCGCGCGATGCACGGAATTATTTGTATCTCTTTCATAGTTTTTTATAAACCAATCAGATATAGAAGAATCTAAAGCACGCTCAACTACTTGTAAACTATATGACTTCATCCAATCAAACGGTAACGCAGCCTTTCTTAATCCATAAACCTTTAACCAATGTGCCGGTTTACACGCAGGTCCAACAGAGATAAATAAACTTGATTCTATATCTGAAAGTTCGGATAAATTCTTAAATGTTATATCTTTACTTCTATTAGAAAATTTCGTTGGCATTATATAATCTATATTTTGCTTAATAGAATCAGAGTTTGGATTTAACTTCAGAATTACCCCTTTTAATCTTTTTTTGTCATATATATGAGGTATCTGATTTATTATAACTTGTAAAACTTGCCCGTCTTTAACTGGCATTTCATATTTAAATGGTGCGTCATGCCAAACAGATATAGGTTCACTTAATAATTCACGTCCATCAATTTTAATAGATGCATATTTAGCATAAACTGGGAATCTTTTACCATCGCAACGCCTATCTGGGGCTTTAAAAGCAAATGATAAAGCACCATTTTTTACAACAGTTATTTGGATACGTATTTCCTTAGCATTACTTTCAAGAACCGCCCCTTGCCCTTTCTCATTTTTAAACCAAGCTGGTTTTATAACTTTTGCATTTTCCGTGACAATATTAATGTCGTTATCTGAACCCCCATTATTTTTTATATCAATACGAGCTGTATGTAATTGTTTCTCTATATTTTTAACAGCTGCTTTCCGATAACGTTTTTTACAAATCTGTAACTTTGTAAAATAATATGGCAATAATAAATAACTCTTTAACAAACTTTTCTTAGGTAATTTATAATATTCTTCCGTATCAATGTTATAAGCTAACTTAGGAAGTTTTATTAATCGACCAAAATATCTATTTATTTTTTCATCGTTCCATTTGCACAAACCACTTGCCGAAGTAAACGTCATTTCCCCTAAATAAACAGTGCCATCATCTAAACGATAAAAATCTACTCTGACATGACCAAAATTTTTAGATAAAGTCTCTGCAAGTTCAATCATCTTGTCCAAATTATCTGGGGCTGGAATATTTTTAGCATCCAACGGATAACTATACACAAAGTCTTGTTTGCGCCAATTTCTGTCATAAAAAGCCATCTTTAAGCCATCTAAATTACGTTCAGACAAAAACTGGATATACTCTACCCTGCCATTAAAACACCAGAACTTGTAATCATATAAATCTCCCCCTGAGAGTTGATTTTCTATATATTTTTCTATAATAATTTTTGGCTTAATATCGCGATAATGTAATTCAAATCCCGCTTTAAAAGCAAAATTTTCTGCCATCCAGGTATCTAGTTTTTCTTTAACCTCTGCTAAATCTAGCTTGGATTTATCTTTTACTATTATGTTATAAGCGCACCCATGATTACATTTAATAACAAATTTATCTGGTAATTTCGAAAAATCTATATCTTCAAATCTATCATATACACCAAGTAAAGGAATCAAATATTGCTCACCAATTCTCTCAGCCGCCCAATCACGTACCAATAACTTATCTGCTAACTTGGTTTTAATAGGCGTAGAGTCAAATATTTTTAACCACTGTATTTTTTCATTATATGTTTTCGGATCAGCTAAATTAATATATATACCAGAACGTTTTGCAAACCAGTCAAGAACTTGATCTGCATAGATCTCATTCTTCTGAACTTTCTTCAAGAAATCCAAAACAGGTTTATCAAACTCAACCTTTTCTGACAGTTTCGACAAAAGTTTATATAAATCCTTAATATATCTATTGCGGTTCATTACGTCAAAAGAATTCAACCTTGAAATTGCGCCGCAACAATATTTATTAATAATCTTTCTATAGTTTACCCCTTTATCAATACCGATTTCGTGGTACATTTCATCCACTTTTTTTATGATATTGATATAATCACCAAAGAACTTATCCCAATTAGCGGTTATTTGACCCGGATGAGTTCTTCTATAATAAAGAATTTTATGCAAAACTCCGTACCGTTGCATCAAATTAAGTGCTTTTAAAAGAAAATAATTATCCTCAAAGCACAAACCAACAGGAAATTGTAAATTATTCTTTTGTATAAAATCCGTTTTATAAAATACCCTACATGCACTTATGCCTATTTTATCTATAAATGTATCTACCTGCTCTTTTGTAAAACAAACCCCACTTTCTGATACATATGGATTTTTTTGCGCTGGTAATTGATTCAATTCCCCGGTTTCTGAATCATAGTTAATACCCTCAAAATTTATCATATCCAGATCAAATTTTTTTGCGTATTCATACAAATCTTTACATGTATCTTTATCAATCCAATCATCAGAATCTAAAAATAAAATATATTCTCCTCTCACTATTTGCAAAGCATTATTTCTAGACGCTGACAGCCCCTGATTCTTTTGATTTATGATCTTAATTCTGCTATCTTTTTTGGCGTAATCTTGTAATATTGCCAACGAATTATCCGGCGATCCATCATTAACACATATTATTTCTATTTCCTTCATGCTTTGGTTTATCGCACTGTCTAAGCACTGAGGCAAATATTTTTCTACATTATATACTGGTATTATAACACTTACTTTTGGCTTTTCACTGCAGACAAAATCATATAACTGTTGATCAAACAAAGCCTTCGCTTCTTCTCTTAATTTTACAGCTTGTTTTTCCGTACATTGCTTCAGTTCCCATATAAAAGAACTTTTTAATCTCTGCTTCAAAGTATCTTTAAACTTATCATAAACATCATATGATTTTAAATTTTGGATTAATTTATCTACCGCCAACACTAAACATATTGCGTTATCCCCACGGTTACTTGATATATTAATTTTAGTATTGACCCTATAATGAACATACGGAGTATTTATAATACTAATTTTTTCTGCCAAGGCCAAATTCGTGCAAACAAAAGTAATATCATTACAGCTTATAAACTTTTCAAAACGTATATTATATTTTCTTATATTTGCAGATCTAAAAAGTTTGGTCCATGCATTAGGATTACACATCATAAACAAATCAGCAGCAATATCCTTAGGATTAAAAGGTGATTTATTAATAAACTGTTCACGATATTGAGTAGTTCTAACATCTTTGTTTTCCATTTGATCAAACACATAATTTCCACAAATCACAACATCTGACTTGTCTTTTTCCGCAATTTTAACCAAACTTTCTAACATATCTAACTCAAAGAAGTCGTCACTATCCAGGAAAGAAAAATATTCCCCCTTGGCAACAGCAATTCCAGCATTACGCGCCACACCTGCATGAAGGTTTGTCTGTCTCAATACAGTTATTCGCTTGTCTTTTTTAGCGTATTCTTTCAATATATTTACGGAATTATCCGTACTGCCGTCATCCACGCAAATAATTTCTATTTCTTTTAAGGTTTGGCTTATTACACTATCCAAGCACTCTGGCAAATATTTTTCTACATTATATACAGGGATTATAACGCTAACTTTCGGAGTATAATTTATGCGATTTTGAATCAAAATCGTTGCTTTGGTATCTGAATCACCGTCCGCATTTTTTACGGTAATAATCTTACCAGACACATTTTTATGTACGACATTTTTCTTTAATGATTTTTTTGTGATTTTTTTTGCCATAATAATTACCCCATCCCCGCATTAAATTCTATTTTTTAAATCTTTCAGTTCTGCGCTTAAGCGTTCATACTCTTCGCGAACACGAATTGGATATAAGAAAAAGTAAGAAAGTCTATCCATAAAGGTCCCTTTATCATTAGCTTCCGTACGCTGTACGAACACACTATGAACAGCCCGTCCTTCTTTATACCCATGATTAATATAGTGCTCTAACGGACATAAACCTTCTGCCGCAACATCTGGATTATCACGTAAGTAAGCATCGTTATCAAATTTACTAGAAGGATTTCTACCTTCTTTCCAACCGTGTTTTAAATAATGCATTACTGGGTCTAATTTTGCTTGCCCCACATCTGAATATTGATTTAAATAAAAACGTTTATCAAATAAACCAGACTTTAAAATACGTTCTCTTAATACCAATTCCGAAAACTTAGAACTGTTAATTATACCTAAACAATGTTTTATTCTTAACCATACCATACTATTTTCCCTTGGTTTTCCGACTTTATTCAAAGCACTATAAAATATATTTATACTCTTAATTCTTTTATCAAGTGCTTTTTTAAAAACCTTATCATCCGCATAACAATTAAAACTTCTATTTACAAAATGTGACGCCTCATTTAACGCATCAGAATTAAATTTGTTTTTTTGCATAAAATCTATTAATAAGTCAACTACTTTTAATATATCTTTTTTCCGTTTGGTCAATTTTTCTTTATCTGCCCCAATAGAGTCCGCAGCTAATTTATACTCGTATACAGGATTATCTGTTAATAAAACCCTATTAGCATAATAAAATGCCTTAAAAACAAATACATTATCTGCACAATACAAGCCCTCAGGGAATGAGACAGCATTTTGAACTATCAGATCTTTAGAAAACAACTTATCCCACAAAGCACCGTTTCTTAAAACGGATATTTTATCACACAATGAATTAACACTTCCCATGACGTCGTGCTTTAGACCGTTATAAGAACAAAATACAATTTCTGGTTTGCCATTATTTTCGGCGATTGAATACATTTTTTCAAAATAATCAACAGGTATAGAATCATCTATATCAAAGAAACCTATATATTCTCCATTTATAGCGTTTAGAGCAACGTTTCTAGCAACGGCTGGTCCAAGATTCTTTTTTTGTTGTAACAAAATAAATCTATCGTCTTTACCAATCAATTCATGTAATAATTCATATGTTCCATCTGTTGATCCATCATCAACAATTATAAACTCTATATCCTTTAGCGTCTGAGCACGCAACATTTTTATCGCTTGCGAACAGAACGTTTTTCTATTGTATACAGGAATAATTACAGAAACTTCTACCATACGACTTAACCCATATAATTATTTCCTAAAAAATATCTTTAAGATCGGGATAAAATCAATCAGATATATTTTATAACACGTTACCCCACCAGTATCATGACGCTGACGATAAATAGTTAACAACGGAATAGACCATACTGTCAGTCTATACGACTTTTCATATTTAGGTTTTTCGTACTGTTTTACCGCCAATGGAACCAGTCTTACGCCTGTACGAACAGCGTTATGATATATTTGGTCAACAAAAAGTTCTGTGGTATACGGGTATAAATACTGCATACCAAAAAGATTTGCCAATCCCTGCTTTTTTATGAACGGCAACCCCAACTTTAACATTTCTAACGGGGCATCATATACCCTATGTTGGCCATCACCTGTTTCACCGCTGATATACGTAGACATTTTATAACCGTGTCTTAATACAACTTGGGATAAACCAACCTCATATTTCAGCACTATCAGCTGTTTGTCTGTCTGAGAGCGCACCTGAGCCATAAAATTTCTTATAAAATCAGAATTTGCCACACGCGCGCTTAACCCCACAAACCAAGATTGAACCTGTATAGGAGTAAATTTATTGGTAAAATCAATCATACCTGTTAAATCCACATTCCTAGATTCCAAATCTTCTAATATATTTCTTATATCAAACAACGGACCATATACGCTGTCATTAACCAAATATACCCAGTCGTATTTCTTCAATATTTTCTTTTTATACGCCCACAGATAACCCCGCTTATATGACCCAAAATCATATTCTCCATGCCTTTCCGCGACCTTATGTAATACATTAGGTATTTGATTTAACTTATTTAATTCCGCATTTGCGGCGGTATTGTCCATCCAAAATATAACATCACCATATTCCGCCAAACAACGTACATAATGTAGCAAGGTATCATCTATAATTCCTTGCTTATCATATGCTGCGAATAAAAACAATCTTTTCCCACTCATAATAAGTCCATTATTTGTTTATTTATTACACCAGGACAAAAGCGCTGCAAGGATTTTTTAGCATTTTTTACGAAACTTGACACATCTAGATTATTTTTATAAATGTCTGTCATTATATCAGACAATTGTTTGATATTTCCGACCTCAAATAAGATTCCCGCTTTACCGTCCAGTAATAACTCCCGTGGGCCGTACTGACAATCTGCAGAAACACATAAAGTTCCTAAAGCCATAGATTCTACCAAAACAGTCGGTAACCCTTCTATCTTAGACGACAAAATCGTTGCCATCGCCCCAGACATATACCCAAAAGGATTTCGAAGAATGCCCGTAAAAACTATATTTTTTGCGCTTTTTAAAGATGCTGCCATCTTCTTTAAACTCTTTTCTTTTGGTCCGCCTCCAATAATTAACAAATTGATATCTGGATTATTATTATTAACATAAAAATCTTCAAATGCAAATAATAACGTCTTCAAGTCTTTTTGAACATCTTCCAATCTTGATACGTGGCAAAAATACCTGCCTGCAAACCGCTCGCCTTTTTGAGCCATTTTAATAACACTTTGAATATCAATTGGATTATAAATGCGTGTTACTTTATCTTTTATATCAGGGAATTTTTTCTTAAAATCTATAACAAAATCATCCGTCAGCCCAATAATTTTATCATAAAAATTAAGATGCTTATCAACACCGATATCGCTAAGATATCCAACCGTCCCATGTATCCAAGCAATCTTTCGCTTTTTAATGAATTGTAATTCTTTAAAGAACGAAACGTTTTTATAATCTATAAACACATCTATATCTTTAAACATGTTACGCATTTTAAAGCGTTTATATTTCTTATAGAAACTAAACGCAACTTTCCTCAGTTGCCGCAAAGGGAAAAAGTTTGTATATGCTGCCATGCCCTCAAACATATTCTGTAAAGGATAGCACACATAAGTTTCTATTTCTGGACGATCTTTAAACCATTTTACATATAAAGGTTCCATTATTTTCGCATGCGTTATGACAGAAATCCTAATATCTTTATAAGCTGGATCGCTTGCAATACTATTTAGCATTTCATCCAAAGTTCTAATAAAAACCGTTTCGACCCCACCTATTACCATATTAGGGATACAAAATGCGACATTCATAATTGCTCCTTATCGGTAAACATCCTAAAATACTACTATTATTAGGAACAATTTAACAGTCAATAAATAGAACGTATTCCGATGGTCAATAGTTTGCAACAAAAAATCGCTTGATTCCAGTAATATTTTCATTAATATTACATTTAATATGAACTGAACAATTTAACCACCGTTAGATTGTCTGTTTTTAAAGGTTGTTTTGATAAAAAACGTGTAATTGTGGCGGTTGAAACGCCTAATTTTTTTGCAATTTTTACCTTTGTATATCCATTTCTGCTCATATTAAATATAATTTCGTGTTTTCCGTCCAGTTTATGATGCTTATTACGAGATCCAAAATCTCGTCCCAATTTATAGCCACGAGCTTTACGTAAGGCCAAAGCCTCTTTTGTTCGTTGACTTATTAAATTTCGCTCTATTTCCGCAGATAGACCAAAAGCAAAAGCCATTACTTTACTTTGTATATTATCACCAAGTTCATACCCATCTTTTACCGTATAAACCGTTGCCCCAACATTCATACAATATTCCAATATACGCATTATCATGAACATTTTTCGTCCAAGTCTGGATAATTCAGAGCAAATTATAATATCTCCTTCCTTTAGACGTCGCAAACATCCGCCCAAAGCGCGTTTATCGGGTTCTTTGGTCCCAGATACTCCCGCATCTTCTATATATTTCTCTATACGAAGCCCCAATTCACTGGCCTTTGCTTCTATACCAAATCTCTGGTTTTCACAATCTTGACGATCTGTACTTACACGAATATAACCGTATACCATATTTTCTCCTATATTTACTGTTAAAACATAGGAATTATGAAAGAAATGCAATTATGTATAAAATAAAACCCCGTAATAGACACCAAGATGAAACTATTTCATAAGGGTTATGACGGGGTAGATGACACGAAAACATTAAGTTATTAATAGTTTGCGCTTATTCATCGCGATCGGGCCGATCAATTATCAACCAGATCAACCATACTAATGCCGCTATACCAATTATGGTATACACAATGCTGCTAGCTATTGTTGCTGGTCCAAAGATAAATGCGACCAAGTCAAAACCAAATAGACCTATCAAGCCCCAGTTCAGGGCACCGATAATAGTCAATGGAATCAACACAAAATTTGTAAGTCCTCTCATCTATTTTTTCTCCTTTTCAAAAATGTTGCGTCTTGATAAAGACAAATATATTATATCCCGTTTAAAAAAGCGTTGCAATCGTAATACTGCATTTAGGAAAAGGTTCTTATCCGCAGAAAATAAGGCACACAGAAAACAAACGGTTACACATTGCCGCGATATTTTTAATGCTTAATAATATATTTTACAGCATAATTTGCCATTACTAAACCGAAAACGCCGGTTACTGTTATAATTGATCCAAATATACGGCCAGACATTATATTCTTGTTAGGTACCTCGCCAGAATAAACAACATCAAAATCCGGCATGTTTTCTTCACGTACTAATTTACGTATTTTGGCCGCCAGCGGACAAACACTAGTTTTTGAGATAGGTTCTATCTTGATTTTCAATGGATCAGTTTTTCGTGCTGCCCCCATACTAGATATAAAAGGAATATCATGCGCAAAGCACCACTTATATAAAGCCATTTTAGAATCAACGGTATCAATCGCATCAATCACAAAATCCGGTTTAACCGTTAAATCCGAGTTTTCATCAAAGAATAAATTAATAGCAGTAACATTTATATCAGGGTTAATATCCGTAATACGTTCGGTTGCAACTTCAACTTTTTCCCGCCCAACTGTAGAATCCAGCGCAAACAGCTGACGATTTATATTTGAATACTCTATTTTATCAAAGTCCACTAATATCAGATTACCCACACCGACACGAGCCAAAGCTTCCACAGCAAAAGATCCAACAGCCCCACACCCAACAACCAAAATGGTTGAACTCTTTAGTTTTTTCATTGCATCGTCACCAAATAATAATCGAGTTCTGTTTAGTCTATCCATTTTTTAAAAACTCCAAACTATTTTTATATATAATATCAGCAATTTTATCTGACATCATAGTTTTTATATCTGAAATTTTATGTATAACATCAATAACAACTACTGGGGGTTTATCGTCGCTTTCAACCAATATTTTGTTCATCGGTACCTGATTAATAATTATAGGGAACCGCCCTCGTCTATCATTTAAAACAGCATCAGAAAAAGAAAAATATATCCCATCATATTTAATTAGCTGCTCTAATATCTCTACAGAGGCAGAAAAGCCATGTAAAAGTATTTTTTTAGGTTGTATTGTTCTAAATCTTTTTAATATCTTTAACAGCCTATCCCAAGCCCCTACACAATGAATATGAATTGACCTGTTAAGTTCTTGCGCCATTTTAAACTGTTCAATTAAAATTGCTTCCTGCAGTTCTATAAAAGGGTGAAGTTTATCCAACCCGGCCTCTCCTACCATTAAGTCAGAATTTTTCTTTAGTATTTCGTACATTTCTGAAGCCCAACAAGTTTTTAGATCTTTCACGTACCAAGGGTGAACTCCCACACATCCATATATATTTTTATACTTATTTTTTATATCAAGAATCATTTTCCAGTCTTCTGGTCTTGTGGCATTACAAATAAACCCCTTTAGTCCCACATTTCTCGCCGTTTGCATGACAGATGTCATGTCTGACCAATTTTGTAAATGACAATGTGCGTCTATGTATTGTTGCATAATAAAACCATAAAGCCTTTTTATGTTTTTGCCAAGGAAATATTGTATTGAAACGATTTAAAAAAAGATGTATTAAATTATGTACAAATAAAAAAAGGATATATTATGTATATCGCTGTAATTGGTTCCGGCTATGTGGGTTTGCCTACAGCATGCGGTTTAGCTAGTTTTGGCAATGACGTTGTATGCATAGACACAAACAAAGAAAAATTAAAACTTCTTCAATCTGGTATAATACCTTTATACGAAGAAGGGCTTCAAGAATTATATGAATCAGTTAAAGAAAACCTTAAATTTTCTGGGGATGTATCTGATATCAAAAAAGCCGAGTTAATTATACTTGCTGTCGGAACACCGATGTCAGACGATGGGTCTGCTGATTTACAATATATTTATCAAGCAACACAAGATATAAAGCCTTATTTACAAAATGGGGCAATAGTTGCGACAAAATCCACGGTTCCTATTGGCACGAACGATGAAATAGAACGTATTATTGATAGATCTGATGTAACAGTTGTTTCTATGCCAGAATTTCTACGCGAAGGATATGCTTTACAAGACTTTTTCAACCCAGACAGAATCATAATCGGTACAGACAACATTAGTGTTTTTAATAAACTACGTAATTTATATATTCAACACATTCCGTCCGAGAAGATAATTCGAACGAACCGCCGTTCTGCAGAATTAATAAAATATGCATCAAATGCATTTCTAGCAACAAAAATCCAATTCATAAATGAAATATCTGATTTATGTGAAAAGGTTGACGCTGACGTTGCTGATGTTGCAGCCGGAATGGGGCTTGACACAAGGATCGGGCGCAAATTTTTAAATGCCGGCATAGGCTATGGCGGCAGCTGCTTTCCAAAAGACACAAACGCTTTAGAATACATGGCTAATAAAAACGGCGTAAAGCTGGGGATTGTATCAAGCACTATAAAAGGCAACCACGATCGCAGGTTTAATATTGCAGCCCGAATTAACAAATATATATCTGACATAGACGGTGACGCACGGGTTGCGATATTAGGTCTTGCCTTTAAAAATGGTACAGATGATATACGATATAGTCCGGCCATAGATATAATTCAAAACATAACTCATAACCCAATTTATGTTTACGACCCCAAAGCAATGAATAACGCCAAAAATGTATTGGGTGCAAATGTAATATTTACAAAATCTCTCAAAGATTGTGTAAAAGATGCAGATGTAATTGCGATATTAACTGAATGGCCCGATTTCAAAGAGTTAGAAAATATGACTTTTGATAAAAACACTGTTATTTTGGATTACAGGAACATTCTTGACGAAGCAATAATGCGAAAAAAGCCACATGTAACATATAAAAGAATTGGTCAAAAGATATAATAAGAAAAAGAGTACAAAAAAATACAAAAACGTGCATTTTTTCTTGATTTTTTGTTTTTTATATGTCAAAATTGAGCCCGAACTTTGGAAAAAGAGCAGAAACGTTCTTTCTTATAGTTCAGTTTTGGGGACATAGCTCAGTTGGTAGAGCAAATGACTTTTAATCATTGGGTCCAGGGTTCGAGTCCCTGTGTCCCCACCAA